>NZ_KV810930.1:75939-118236 GCF_001812965.1 Actinomyces sp. HMSC075C01 | reverse complement strand
ACAGCACTTTTGACGGATGCTGTGAATAAGCCTCCATGCCTTGGCTACTGGGGTGTTGCGTCTCGGGACATGGGTGACAGTTCTGTGTCACGACATCGGTGACACTTCGATGGGCCCCGGAGGCCACAGGCTGACGGATGCTCCAGCTGTCCACAGAGTGACGGCGGCCGGGTTGCGCCTACTCCGCAAGCGGGCGGCAATGGGCTCCATGAGCACCTTGGGCACAGACCTGCTCGCCGTTGTTCGTGGCTGCTACGGCGCTGTGCGCGTTCGGGACCTGGAGCCGACTCGCACCCAGCGCCGTCACATCGCCTCACTCGTGAGGGCCGGTGAGTTCATTGCCTATGAGCATGGGGTTGTCGGTATCCCGGGTGCTGAGCGCGCCGTTGTTCTGGCGCGCATTCATGGAGGGCTCCTCACCTGCCAGGCCGCTATGCGCTACTACGGGCTTCCCGTGGCCCAAGGGGCCGAGCAGGTTCATCTTGTGGTTACGCCCGGCAGGCGATTCTCGACTGCCGGGCGGGAGGTGCTCCATGCAGACCGGTACTGGACTCGTATATCGCCATCCTCTTACCCGGTTCAGCCGCTCCCTGAGGTGCTGGCTCGTTTCCTGCGCTGCCACGTCCAGGACGACTCTCCGCTCATCGCTCTTGACGCAGCACTTCACGATGAGCGGGTCACTGCTGAGCAGGTTCGCGGCCTGCTGCGCGGCCCCGGCTCGGCTCGGGCGCTCGCTCGGCTCGATCGCGCCAGTGACCGGGCCCGTTCCCCGTTGGAGACGCTGGCGCGAATGGACCTTGAGGCTTGCAGGCCTGAGCTTCGAGGACGGGGGGGAGATCGAGGGCGTCGGCGAGGTGGACCTGGTGATCGAGGGATGGGTGGTCGTGGAGCTCGACGGCTACACCTACCACTGCGACGAGTACCAGTTCGGCCTCGACCGCTGGCGCGACCGCCGGCTTGTCGCCCGCGGCTTCCTACCGCTGCGCTTCACGAGGAAGGACGTCTATGCGCATCAGGTCGTTCCGGACGTGCAGAGGGCCTTGGAGCGGTGGGGAGTGTCCAAATCTGTGACAAAGGCGGCGACGGGCACAGAGCGCGCCAGGTAAAACCGCATGATTCCGCGGTTTCTGTTGCTCAGCAAAAGTTGTTCGGGCCTCTTTGTCACAGATTTGGACACAGAGCCCCTCGAAAGGGTCTTCCGCAGCTCCGGTGATGCCTCTTCGTCGGGGATGACAGGCGGCCGGCGGCAACGATGCCGGGGCACGTGGATCGTGCGCAGAGCGATCGCGCGTAGGGATGAGGGGCGCGCTCCCGACCTCGTTCCAACACGCCGGGCAGGAGTGATCTGGACCTCATATGTCCTCTCTGGGCGGTCCTGTCGGCTCGCGTTCCAGTTCCGACGGCATCCGCGAGATCGCGCGGGAAGGCGTCACCTATCGGGACAAAAGTCCTCACCTCTATCGCAAGATGTTGTGGTTGAGATACAATTAAGACACAAGATGATGTGTCTCATCGGTGTGATTTGGGAGTATGGTCGGCACCGGTGCCGCTGACCGCCCCGCTCCCAGCAGGCAGTGTGCAGCCGCTGACGGCACCCGGAAGAACCGGCCCCATCCATGCTCGGTGGGGCCGTGAACAGGAACGAGAAGGACCATCGGAGAGACCTGTGCTCGAGAACCACCCCGCCCCCGCTGACACTGCTGCCCCGAGCCCCCTCGATGGCCCGGCCTCGGCTCCGGTCGCCACCGCCACCTCCACCTCAACCGCCACCCCCGCCACCGACCCGCGCCTCGTGGCCCCCGGCTCGGCCGACTCAGCCGTCGCCCGTGGCGAGCGCCCCACCGTGGACGCCATCGCCACCATCACCGAGTATCTGGACCGTTCCGACTGGCGCGTCAACGCCAACGCCAACCAGGGCTACTCGCTGGGTGGGATGATGCTCAACACCTCCGGCAAGGTCGTCGCCAACTACTGGCTCAGCCAGGTCTACCCGGCCGTCGCCGGCCAGGCCCACCGCAACGCGGACCTCCACATCCACGACCTGGACATGTTCGCCGGCTACTGCGCCGGCTGGTCCCTCAAGGACCTCCTCCAGCAGGGCTTCAACGGCGTCCCCGGCGCCATCGCCGCCGGCCCCGCCAAGCACTTCTCCTCGGCGGTCGGGCAGATCGTCAACTTCCTGGGCACGCTTCAGAACGAGTGGGCCGGCGCCCAGGCCTTCTCCTCCTTCGACACCTACATGGCGCCCTTCGTCCGCCTGGACGACATGACCTACGAGCAGGTCAAGCAGTGCATGCAGGAGCTCATCTTCAACCTCAACGTCCCCTCGCGCTGGGGCACCCAGACGCCGTTCACCAACCTCACCTTCGACTGGACCTGCCCCGCGGATCTGGCCGACGAGCACCCCCTCATCGGCGACGACGTCTGCGACTTCGCCTACGGCGACCTCCAGGCGGAGATGGACCTCATCAACCGTGCCTTCATGGAGGTCATGACCGAGGGTGACGCCGAGGGCCGCGTCTTCACCTTCCCCATCCCCACCTACAACATCACCCGCGATTTCGACTGGGACGCCCCCAACACCGAGCTGCTGTTCACCATGACCGCGAAGTACGGCCTGCCCTACTTCCAGAACTTCATCAACTCCGAGCTCGACCCCGGGATGATCCGCTCCATGTGCTGCCGTCTCCAGCTCGACCTGCGCGAGCTGCTCAAGCGCGGCAACGGCCTGTTCGGCTCGGCTGAGCAGACCGGCTCGGTCGGTGTCGTCACCATCAACATGGCCCGGCTCGGCTACCTCTACGCCGACGACGAAGCCGCCCTGACCGCCCGGCTCGACGAGCTGCTCGAGATCGGCCGCGACACCCTGGAGCTCAAGCGCACCGTCATCCAGCACCACATCGACGCCGGCCTGTTCCCCTTCACCAAGCGGTACCTGGGCACCCTGGACAACCACTTCTCCACCCTGGGCGTCAACGGCATGAACGAGATGGTCCGCAACTTCACCCACGACGCCTACGACCTGACCGATCCGCGCGGCCACGCCATGTGCGTGCGCCTCCTGGACCACGTGCGCGACAAGATGGTCGAGTTCCAGGAGGCCACCGGCCACCTCTACAACCTCGAGGCCACCCCGGCCGAGGGCACCACCTACCGTTTCGCCAAGGAGGACCGCAAGCGCTACCCCGGCATCCTCCAGGCCGGTACGGAGACCAACCCCTACTACACGAACTCCTCCCAGATCCCGGTGGGCTACACCGATGACCCCTTCGAGGCCCAGGAGATGCAGGAGGAGCTCCAGACCAAGTACACCGGCGGCACCGTCCTGCACCTGTACATGAACGAGCGCATCTCCTCGGCCGCCGCCTGCAAGGAGCTCGTGCGCCGCTCCCTGACCGCCTTCCGCACGCCCTACATCACCATCACGCCGACCTTCTCCATCTGCCCGGTCCACGGGTACCTGGCAGGCGAGCACCTCACCTGCGACAAGTGCGCCGAGCTTCATCCTGAGGCCGAGCCGGTCGAGTGCGAGGTGTGGACGCGCGTCATGGGCTACTTCCGCCCGGTGCGCTCCTTCAACATCGGCAAGAAGGGCGAGTACGCCGAGCGGCAGATGTTCACCGAGGTCGCCGCCGGCGGCCACGGCCCGGCCGTCTCGCGCCTGAGCGCGGTCAGCGCCTGAGGATCCGCGACGAAGAAGGAAAGGAGGGTAGGTGGCGGACTGGAGCGTTGAGTTCACGCCTCGCGCCGAGAAGGCGGTGAAGCGACTTGACCACAGCGTCAGGAAGCGTGTGTTCGACAAGCTGCGGGAAATCCAGGGGGCTGACGATCCACGGGACTTCCTGAAGCCGATGACGGGACCACTCGCGGGGATGTTCCGGCTCCGGGTCGGGGACTACCGGGTGATCATCGACATCCAAGACGAGCGCTGTGTGGTCCTCGCGCTCGATGTTGGCCACCGCTCGGTTGTCTATGGCCGGTGACGTCCCGAGGCTTGCTCGTGAATGGGTCACCGAAGCGCCGGGGCGTCCATCGTTTCTGTGGTGGACGCCCCGACGCCTTGTCTCGGGGATGTCTGGACTCCATGTCCGTGATAGTTGTGAAGAGAATGGCTGGCACTTATGCTGTAAACATGTCTACTGCAGTTCTGAGCGTACGGCTGCCAGAGGATCTCAAGCGTCGGCTCGATGACCTCGGGAGCCAGACTGGTCGTTCGGCAACGTTCTACGTGCGTGAGGCCGTCGAGTCCTACATCGATGACTTGGAGTACGCGTACGCGTTGAAGGCGGAAGCAGAGGCGGCGCGGCGCGGTGAGATCAAGACGCGGCGCCTTGATGAGATCACGGCGGCGCTCGGCCTCGATGCTTGAGGCTGAGGAGATGTGATTCCGGTTGTCCTGCCCTGCTGATGCTCTGGTGATCGCCGGGCTCGTCCCCATGAGCACGGTCGACTGGCCCGACCACCTGACCGCGACCGTCTTCCTGCAGGGCTGCCCCTGGAACTGCTTCTACTGCCACAACCGGGACCTCATCCCCACCCGCACGCCCGGCCAGGTGGCCTGGGAGGAGGTGCGCGCCCTGCTGCGCCGCCGGCGCAGGCTGCTCGACGGCGTCGTGCTCACTGGCGGTGAGGCTCTGCGCCAGGACGCCCTGGCCGACGCCGCCCGCGAGGTCATCGACATGGGCTTCCAGGTGGGGGTGCACACGGCAGGGCCCTACCCGCGGCGGCTGCGAGACATGATCGAGGCCGGGCTCGTCGACTGGGTGGGGCTGGACATCAAGGCCCTGCCCGAGCACTACGGGCAGGTGGTCGGCCGGGCGAACGCGGCCACGAAGGCCTGGGAGAGCCTCGAGGTGCTCATCGAGGCGGCCGGCCGTGGCGGGCCGGACTTCGAGGTGCGCACCACCGTGGTGCCCGGAGACGTGACAGCCGACGACACCGTCGAGGTGGCCCGGCGGGTGCACGCGGCGGGGGCGCGGGTCTACGCCCTCCAGCAGGCCCGCTCCGAGGGGACGAGCGGCGAATTCGACGTCGTGGCACCCGGCTGGGACGGGACGTGCGAGCGCATGGCCGAGCGCATCGAGGCCCTGGGCTGGGACCGCTTCACCTACCGTCCGGCGTAATACTTGGAACAGAGAACTTGCTGATCGTATAGATCGGCGCCTGAGGAGGAACTCCTGACGAGCGTTGAGGCAAGATCAGGAGCACTGTGGAAGCCTACACGTGACGAGTCCATTCTTCACTCTCCTGGTCTGGACTGACTCGGAGAAGTTCCTCACTTACGAATGCCAAGGTGAGAATGATTTCATTCCGCATTCTGTGCCGATGTTCGATTGTAAGCAAATTTGATATAAGTTCTTGTCTGTAAGCAGTGTAGTGCAGGGGTGTCGGTAAAATCTGCCGCCCTTGAGTGAATGCTGAACGTTGACGACGTGCCGTCCCATATGATGGCTAGTGTGAATTGCGAGCCCTCGGTATGTCAATTCCGCGCATACATGGGCTTGGGGTGTTTTTGGCTTGCAACTTCTGGTCTGAACTATTGCAGTATCGAGGATTTCGCGAGACCGATCTGATAACTAGGAAGCACATTGTTTGTGTCGTAATTAAGGACACTGTCGATATGTAAATCCTGTGCGACCCAAGTGTCACGAATGTGTCATGTTATCATAGTTTTATGAGTAAAAATACTGGAACTGAAGGCGTGGTGTGCGAGCCTCCGTCACGCAAGAAGCAGGTGCTAGCTATTCTGGATCGAATGCAGTTTCAATCTAATAGAGGTAAGGGTCTGCGTCATGACGTGAGCGCCGGGTCTCTGCCTGTCGTATCTTCAGGCTCTCCGATCCAACACAGAGAGGACGGTTCGCATCGGGCTTGGGAAGGATGGTGGCGAGAGTTCCGGAAAATGGAAGGATGGATTCGGCGAATCAGTGACTGCTTCCAACGAATTTGCGATGTATCATTTTCCTGTATGTACTGGTTTTTATTCATGGTCACTGTCGTTGGTTATGTGGCATTGTTTCGGGAGTTTAAGAATTTTTTTCCAAGGATAAGTCCATGCAGGATAGTTTTGGAGGTTTGGTCGACCTTGGCTCGTTGGGGTTAACTCTGTTTATTTTGGGTATGTTGTTGTGTGTGGCAACACTTGCCGCGTACTTTATTTATGTCCCAGGGCGTGAGCGTGAGTATGTTCTGAGGGTTTGGTGTATGAAGTTCATTCGAAGTTATTCAGTGAGGTCTGTGGGATTCGGTATGGCGGTAATGCTGGTTTCAGCAGCTCTTGGTCAAAGTGTTGTTGAAAACAGAGAGGTTCTTAAAACTCTGTGCGAGCGAGTCGTTGCGGCCGATAGTGAAGCGGAAATTAAGCAAATTATCGATGTCTTCAAGAATGTCACTATCGAGCAGGGAGTCAAGTTGACTTTGATGCTCTCGTTGTGCGCAGTAGTGGCATCGTTCGTCAGGGGGATTGTGGGCTGGGTCAACACCGTCGAAAAAGGTAGGTTGGAGTTGCTGAAGAAATTAGAGGAATATTCCGAGATGTGCGGGTTATGTCATGAGAATTTAAATAAACTCGATGTAGCGGGACTGCTGAGCGGGTTGCAAAATATAATCAGAACTGTGGAGCTTTGTCAGCGCACTGTAGTTCTAGGGTTTCCTTGGGTTGCTCTTGTTCCCGAAGTTCTGGTGGAGGCCTTTGTCGTCACCCAGGTTCAGTGG
Source organism: Actinomyces sp. HMSC075C01 (assembly GCF_001812965.1). Taxonomy (NCBI): domain Bacteria; kingdom Bacillati; phylum Actinomycetota; class Actinomycetes; order Actinomycetales; family Actinomycetaceae; genus Actinomyces; species Actinomyces sp. HMSC075C01. The sequence goes on along the minus strand of NZ_KV810930.1, from coordinate 111,522 downwards.
TTAACCCGAGGGTGTGCTGTTAATGAATTCATCTCATCTAAAGAGGGGGTCAAGAGTGAAGTCAGTGATGCTTTTCGGGCGTTCTTGTTGGATTTAAAGAAGCGCAGTCGAAGTTCTGAGCTTTATGAGCACGTTCGTTGCGAGCTGTCTCGAAGTGTTGACGAGAAGAATGGTCAGCCAAACTCTTTTATGTTGGGGGATGAGTTGATTGTTGTTAATCTGCTGGAGAGTACATTGCGTGTGCATAGGTGCTTGGGTTGACTGGGGTGCTGAGGAGTTTTGGTTTAGATCTACCGATATTGAATCCGTCGAGAGTGATCTTTATCTACCCGGTTTCTCTTCGCTATCGATGCTGTCGTTACTAGCCTCGAAGCATGAGCTACGACATCCTGATCTTCGAGCCGGACGCGGTCACGGATGAGGGTTTTCCCCAGTGGTGGGATCGGGTTTCCCAGTGGGAGGAGCCGCGTCACTATGACAGCATTGAGCGCGCCACGCCGGCGATCAGGTCCTTCTATCGCGACCTCGTCCGAACTTTCCCTCCGTTCAACGGCCCTGACGCGTTGAGTGATGACGAGGTCGATGCGCGTCTCGCCCAGGGGCTGCCGGTCGCCGACTACACCATCGGTGAAGACCTGGTATACGTCGGTGTCAGCTGGTCGGCCGCCAATGCGTTGGTGACGACCGTCAGCGAGCTCGCGTGGACGCACCGGCTCGCCGTGGCGTACGTCAGCGACGACGACGCGATCGTGCGACCACCGGAACAACTGGTGCAGCCCGCCTCCAGCCTCCGGGTGGACTACGTCGTCCAGCACGCCACGAGGTGAATCCAACCGCGTGAGTGCGGCGGCCGGCACCCGCCTACACATTAGTGATCCCATTCAGTGGAGCAACTACTGAGACATTTCCTTATTGTTCGACTATGGTTGCTGACGGGCGGTCATCTCGTCGTCGCGGCTGACAGCGGTCAGCGGTACCCACGGCGCCCCGACCGGCTCAGGCGCACCTCGCGCCTTGCGACACCCCGGCCCGCTGGCCGAGCAAGGAGATACCCATGAACGACACCAACCTGCCCGAGACCTCTCAGGACAGTGCTCCCGCCGGCTGCCCCATGTCCCGCGCCGGCCTCGGCGAGCACCTGCCCAGCCGCAACAACGCCGTCGGTCAGGGCCGTATGACGATGGCCAACGGCTCGCCCGTCCACAACAACCAGGACTCCATGACCGCCGGGCCCCGCGGCCCCGTCGCCCTCCAGGACGCCTGGCTGCTGGAGAAGCACGCCCACTTCAACCGTGAGGTCATCCCCGAGCGCCGCATGCACGCCAAGGGCTCAGGCGCCTGGGGCACCTTCACCGTCACCCGCGCCATCCCCGAGCTCACCCGCGCCGCGATCTTCTCCGCCGAGGGCAACCAGTGCGAGCTCTTCATGCGCTTCTCCACCGTCGCCGGCGAACGCGGGGCCGCCGACGCCGAGCGCGACATTCGCGGCTTCGCCATGCGGTTCTTCACCTCCGAGGGCAACTGGGACGTCGTCGGCAACAACACCCCCGTCTTCTTCTTCCGTGACGGGAAGAAATTCATCGACCTCAACCACGCCGTCAAGCGCGACCCCCGCACCAACCTGCGCAGCCCCAACACCAACTGGGACTTCTGGACCAGCCTGCCCGAGTCGCTCCTCCAGGTGACCATCACCATGTCCGACCGCGGCATCCCGCTGTCCTACCGCTACATGCACGGCTTCTCCTCGCACGCCTACTCCTTCATCAACGCCGAGGGCGTGCGCACCTGGGTGAAGTTCCACTTCCGCTCCCAGCAGGGTCTCGCCAACCTCACGGACCAGGAGGCCGCCACCGTCATCGCCCAGGACCGCGAGTCCAACCAGCGTGATCTGTACGAGTCCATCGAGAAGGGCCAGTACCCCCGCTGGACCATGTACGTCCAGACCATGACCGTCGAGCAGGCCGAGGCCCTGACCGACTTCAACCCCTTCGACCTGACGAAGATGTGGCCCAAGGCGGACTTCCCCTTCCAGGAGGTCGGTGTCCTCGAGCTCAACAGGAACCCCGACAACTACTTCCAGGACGTCGAGCAGGCCGGCTTCACACCCCAGAACATCGTGCCCGGCATCGGCTACTCGCCGGACAGGATGCTCCAGGCCCGCCTCTTCTCCTACGGTGACGCCCAGCGCTATCGCCTCGGCGTCAACCACCACCAGATTCCGGTCAACTCCCCGCGTGGCGTCGCCTGCCCCCACGGCTTCCACCGCGACGGCGCCATGCGGGTGGACGGCAACGCCGGGTCCCAGAACGCCTACGAGCCCAACTCCTACGGCAACTGGCGGGACTCGCGCGAGTTCTCCGAGCCCGTCCAGGCCGGAGGTGACGTCGCCATGTACGACTTCCGCGAGGACGACCACGACTACTACACCCAGCCCGGCATGCTCTGGCGCGCCATGACACCCGAGCAGCAGCTCGTCCTGTGCGAGAACACCGCCCGAGCCATGGGGGACTCGACCCTGCAGATCAAGCACCGCCACATCTTCAACTGCTACCACGCGGACCCCGACTACGGCCGTGGCGTGGCCCAGGCGCTGGGCATCGACATCGACAGCGTGGACCTCGACGGCGCCACCGCCGACTCCTACGAGCTGTGGCTCGCGCGCAACCGCGCCAACGTCGAGCTCGATGTCCCGACGTCGCCTGCCGCCCCGGCCTCGGCTGCGAACCTTGGCCCGGCCGGCCGTGACACGAACGTGGCTGACCCGACCACCCTGACCGACCCGATGAACGACCCCTACGTGCTCTGAGCACTGCGTCCCGGTTCCCGACGGCGGCCCGCCACCTCCCAGCGGAGGCGGTGGGTCGCCGTCGGGGATCGCAGTGGGGAGCGGTGTCCATGGTTGGTGACGGGGCGCACTCCTAGCCTCGGGGCATGAGCTACGACCTCCTGATCTTCGAGCCGGACTGCGCGACCGATGAGGACTTCCCCCGGTGGTGGAAGCAGATGGTCGCCCAGTGGGACGGGCCGCGCGACTTCAGCACCATCGACGGCTCCACCCCGGCGATCAGGTCCATCTACCGCGACCTCATCCGCGCCTTCCCGCCGTACAACGGCCCCGACGCGCTGAGCGAGGCGGAGCGGGAGGAGCGGGAGGTCGAAGGGCTGCCGGTCGCCGACTACACCATCGGCACCGACTACATCTACATCAGTGTCGGCTGGTCGGACGCGAACGCGCTGGTCAAGATTGTCGGCCAGATGGCCTGGACGCAGCGGCTCGCGGTCGCCTACGTCAGTGAGGACAGCTCGATCGTCCGGCCGTAAGCGAGAGGGGCGACGCTGCACCTCGAGCCTTCAACCCCGCTTCCGCCCCCACTGCCACAAAGTAGTATATGTAGAACATTTGTCGTATTCTCGTGTCATGAGTGCAGCGGGTGTGCCGGTTTCTCCGGGGAGCAGGACTGTTGGACTGCGGGAGGTCAATCAGCAGGCCGGGCGGGTCTACCGTGAGGTCGAGTTCACTGGTGTGCCTGTGACGGTCACCGACCGCGGCCGCCCGATCGCCCAGATCGTCCCGATCCGTGATGACGAGACCTGGTACGGGCGGATGGTCCGTGAGGGCAAGGTCCGTCGAGCCGCAGACGACTGGGCGCTGCCCGCCAGGCGGTGGGGGGTGCCTGAGGACTTCGACCTGGAGCAGTTCCTCCTCGGTGAGCGCGAGGAGGACAGGTGATCTACCTCGACACCTCGGTGGCGCTGCTCTCCCTCCTCGGCCAGCCCGGAGCCGATGAGGCCGCAAGGCTCATCATGGATGCGCATGCCACCGAGGGGCTGATCTCCTCCTGTCTGCTCACGGTGGAGATGGCTCGGGCAGCGCATCGAGAGCACTTCGATATCCGCGTGGTCGATGAGTTCATCGCGGGGGTGGAGCTCGTCGAGATCGGCCCGGATGTCATTGAGCGCGCCAGCACCCTGACTGGTGAGCTGAAGTCTCTCGATGCCATTCACCTGGCGACTGCGACGCTGCTGGACGACCCTCGCCACCCTGTCACGGTTCTCACTCATGACGCCCGCCTGGCCGACGCCGCCCGGTCCCGAGGGCTGGGCGCGATCGACCCGCTGGGCTCATAGCACCTGATAGACCTCCTCGAAGGGCAAACGCGGGTTGCGCTCCTGGTAGGCGTCTGGCCCCGGGTGGCCGACGTTGATGACCAGCAGCACCTCCACGTCCTGACCGGCGAAGAACTCGGTCGCCAACGCCTCGGCGTCGTCTCCGTTCATGGGGCCGGCTGCCAGCCCGACGGCGCGAATCGCCTGAATGACGTAGGCCGTCTGGATCAGTGCTGAGGCGCGCGCCCACCGCGCCCGCATCTCCGCCCCGCCCTCCTCCAGCAGCCGCTGGTAGCGCTCGCCGCGCGGGTGCAACCGCGGCAGGGACCCGGCGAAGGACCGGTCGGCTGCGCAGACGAGGGTGAGAGGCGCCCCTGCGGCCTGCTCGCGATTACCGCTGGGAAGACAGGGCAGTAACCGCTCCCGGGCGGCGGGGGACCGCACGGCCGCCACCCGCAACGGCTGGGCGTTGACCGCCGTCGGCGCCCACTTGGCCAGCTCGTGGATCGCCCGCAGCTGGGCGTCCGTCACCGGTTCGTCGGTGAAGGTGTAGGCGGTGCGTGCCCCGCCGAACAGCAGCGAGGCATCGGACTCGGTCAGGACGGACTCGCCGGGCACGGGGCCCGGAACCGGAACGGGGGAGACGACTGCCATGCCTCGATTGAAGCACGTGTCGTCTCCCCCGGGGCGGGTGTGGTCCCGACAAGGCAGCCTTGCTGTTCTCCGCCCTTGCTCACCTCGACCTCCTGACTCCGGTCTCGCAGCGGGGCTCCGTCGCGCAGGCGATCTGTGCGGTGCAGAGTGTGTGCTGTGAGGGCCTGAGCCTTGCTGCTTGAGAAGTAGCCGTTCTTCTCGATGGAGGGTGAGGCTCCGGGCCGAGCCGCAGGGAATAAGGCAGGAAGTCATGGATGAGAATGCCGCTCCTGGTGCTCGGCCTGATTGTGGCGGTCGGTATCGCCTCCTTGTGTCCTGGTGCTGAGGTGGCGCGTCGGGCGCCGTCCGCAGTGAAGCGGTCGAGGACAAGGCAACCGAAGCCGGTGTTGCGAGAGTGTTGGCGCAAACGCTTATGCTCCCGCAACGTCCGGGCCAGTCCGGGCCAGGTGGCGAGGAGTCGTTTCAGTACAGGAGGAGGGGCAGGAAGGCGCTGAGGTTGTTGAGGCAGTGGATGCTCGCCGGGTAGAGCAGGTTGCGGTCGGTCTTGACATAGAGCAGCCCGCAGCTGAGCCCGAAGAAGGCGTGCGGGATGACACTCAGTACCTCGGAGAGCGCGAACGAGTGCATGTGCAGCGCACCGAACAGAACGCTGGAGACGACAACAGCCACCCAGGTCGGCGCGAAACGCTCGATGAGCCCAATGAGGAGCTGGCGGAAGAACATCTCCTCCACAATCGGCCCCACGATCCCGAGCACGACGACGATGATGATCGGCGGGAACATCCGCGTGACTTCGCCAACGCTGGCGTCATTCTGCAGGGTTGCTCCGGACAGGCCGGCGAAGTTGAGCAGGGCCGAGGACGCCAGGCCGCCGACGAGCTCGATCACCAAGGTGGCGAGTCCGCCCACGATGAGAGTGAGGATGGCCCGCCGCTTACGGGCCGCTACCTGACGGGCGGCCTGGGCCAGCGGGCGGCGGAAGGCGACGCAGCCGACGGCGAAGAGAGCGACGTAGAGCGCGAGGCCGGTTGAGGGGCCGGCGTCCCCGGGGATGAGAAAGTGGCCGAGGTGGAGGGGGAAGAAGAAGGCGTAGACGCTTGTGAAGATGACCAGCGCGATGGTGCTCAGTCGGTCGGGTCGGGTGCTTGCGGTCGGAGTCGAGACCGGAGCGGAGTCCGACGGCGCTGGATCTGGTGCCCCGGAGGCGGCCGGTGTCTGCTGGGACAGGGACGTGCGGGAGGTGCTCATGGCCGGAAGTGTGGGGCGGCCGGCCCGCGAGCCACATCGCCCCGGCGGCTGAGCCTCGGTGCGTCTCTCAGACCCTGGTTCGTCAGACTCCGGGTTGACTCCTAAGCCTCGCTGAGCTGCCTGAGCGCATGTGTGGTCGGCTGTTGTGGGGTTGGAAGACTGCGCACTAAGTGTAAAAATAAGGGACAATTGTCAAGCAGTCGTACTTCAATTTCTACTTCCAGTAACTGTGAAAAATACGTGTATCAATCTGATTGCATTTTATGGCTGCGTGAGTTATTGCTGCCCCTAGAGTGCTTCAATTCTATCGGCTAGCCGCCCATCATCCCTTCTCCTGACTCGAGGCTCTCGTGAATGTGCCCGTTTTGTCCCCTATTCCTCCCATATTTTCCCGTTCGTCTGTTTTATCAGTGTCTTCTTCGACGTCGAGGCGGCGGGGGCTGCTGAGGGCGTCGGCTCCTGTGCTCCTTGCTCTGGTTCTTGGCGTCGGGCTCGCCGGCTGTGACGACGTGTCCAGTACCAGCAGTGATGCTGCGTCGTCGGCTGCGCCGGCCGAGTCTCAGCAGGATGCCGGTGGTGGCTCCGCCGGCTCCGAGGAAGCGCCGGCCGAAGAGTCCAGTGGGGAGCCTGCTGCGGAGCCCACAGACGACTCGCGTGGGGGGAGCGGCTGGTTCAGTGGCTCGGATTCGGGGGAGGACTCCAAGTCAGGGGCGAACTCCGAGTCGGAGTCTCAGAAGAAGTCGGAGTCGACACCGGAGCCCCAGAAGGAGTTCTACGCTAACTGTGACGACGCCAAGGCTGCTGGTGCTGCGCCGATGTACAAGGGTGATCCTGGGTATCGGCCCGAGCTGGATCGGGATAAGGACGGCATCGCCTGCGACAAGAAGGGGTAAGGCCTGGTTGTTGCTGCGGAGAGCCGATGTCGGCTCTCGCTACTACGGAATTCATCTCCACGTGTCCTGTCATGTCGATTGCTATGCGCATGACGTGGCACAACACATTGTCTTTCACTTTTCCTATTCGAGGTTCTCATGAAGAATTCACTTGTTTGTCCTGGATCTTTGCTGTCGGCCCGCGCTGGTGCCAGCCAGCTGGCCGCGCTGATGTCGGGTCGTCAGAGGACGGTGGTGAGGTCGGCATCTGCGGTTCTGGCCATCGCGGTCTGCGGCGGACTGGCCGGGTGCGGGGTCCCGTCCGTGGCTGACGATGCGGGCTCGCCGACACCGGCACCTTCGCCGACGGCGACTGCTTCGCCGTCACCTACTCCGACTCCGTCTCCCACTTCGACCCCGACACCGCGTCCCACCCCTACGCCGACGCCGTCGCCGATTCCGACGACGCAGGCCCCGACGACGCAGCCTCCGTTACAGCCTCTCATGCAGGAGTCCGAGCCGACACAAGAGGCGGAGCCGACACAGGAGGCGGAGCCGCAGGCCGGCGGTGGTGGGGCGGCTCCCGCGCCTGCGCCGGAGCAGAAGCAGGAGAGCACGTACTACCCCAACTGTAAGGCTGCGAGGGCAGCAGGCGCTGCTCCCTTGTACCAAGGTGAACCCGGCTATCGGTCTGGGCTGGATCGTGACGGGGATGGCATCGCCTGCGAGATCAAGTAAGGCGTCAATGGCTCCTTCCGTTTATGACGGGGTTGCCAACAAAGTTATCCACCCGCTTCTTCATGTGTTTTGTCAGCTGCGTCAAAGCCCTGCTAACAAAACACATAGAGGCTTATTCACAGGACTAGCCGACGCCGGCATCCGCGCAGGTCACAGCACCTTCGATGGATGTTGCGAATAAGCCTCATAGATTGGGATGTTGGTGGGTTCTAATATGAGAAGTGTGGAATTTGTGCGCATTATGTGAACTGAGATGGCATGAGTTGAGTGGAGATGGGCCAAGAGGGCAGAAGTAACAGGATGCGTTTAAACTCCAGTGGTCAGCGGGGTGTAACGGGAATGACGTATAGCGACTAAGCACTCTATGTGCTTCTGGAGGCGACTGTAGGCTGCAGTGTGATTTGATTATTCGATGTTTCATTGGTGTTGGGTTTGTCGAGGCGTCTTAATTTCTCGACTAGCTGTGATGATCCCTTCTCGTGACTTGAGGTGACATGAACCTACCTCCTCCTCCTTCTCCTCCGCCTTCGTCAGCATATTCCTATGCCGGTCCTAACTACTACAGTCCGACGCCGACGCGCTGGAAAAATCTGAGGAAGCTTGTCCCTTATGTTGTGACGTTCGTTCTTGGGGCTGGGTTTGGTGCTGCTGGCGCGTCGGATGATGTTCCGGCTCAGTCAAAGGCCGCCTCGGCGCCTATCGTGGTGTACTCACCAACCCCTGTCCCCACGGTTGTCTACAGCCCGTCGCCAGTGCCAACAGTTGTCTACTCGCCGTCACCGGTGCCAGCGACGGAGGCTCCCGCCCCACTGGCGGCAGTTCCCGTTGCACCGACTGCGGAGCCAACGCCGGAGACGAGTGAGGAAAATTCCGGAGGCGGTACTTCGTCTGGTACAGGTGAGGAACCGACTCGATCGGAAGCCGACTCGAGTGGTGTCTACTACCGCAACTGCAAGGCGGCTCGTGATGCCGGTGTGGCGCCGCTCTATCGAGGGCAGTCTGGTTACCGGCGTGAGCTGGACCGCGATAACGACGGCATAGCTTGTGAGTAGAAATACGATTGACGACGGAATGGTCGTATCGGAATTCTGGGTGCTTTCACGCATTTAGGAGAGGGCATGAAAATGCGGCTGTACATATAGTAGATGTGGCGGAGGCGCAAGTGGGTATGTCTGCTTGGCAGTGCTCTTCTGGTGATTTCTGCAGGTCAAAATGTGTTGGGCTGCGACATCACTGGATAAGCGGCCCGCTCGGTTTGAACGAAATGCGCATACTGTGTTGGTGCGTCAGTGGAAGTGAGCGAAGCTTTCGATTGGTTCGGAAGAAGGTATGCCATCTTTGGTGTGACCTCTCAACGCGACTTAGGCTCTTGTCTCGAGTTCTATACGTAAATAACAGTATGGCAACAAGTTCGAGTTGTATGTTGAATGTTGCGGGAGGGAGGAAAGTGGTTGGTATATGATGTCGAGTCGACAAAGCTGTTGTTCCGAGGCAGTCAGTGAGGACTCATGTCATTCGAAGATGCGTTGCTCAATATAGCAAACCGTGTGCGAGACTACGCCGGTTCGCTTGAGACCGAAGAAGCCACTAAAAATGCGATCATCATGCCCTTCATTCAGAGCGTTTTAGGGTATGATGTATTTGATCCAGATGAAGTTGTGCCGGAATTTGTCGCCGATGTTGGTAGCCGGAAGGCCGAAAAAATTGACTATGCCATCAAGCGCGAGGAGACCATACAGATTCTTGTTGAAGCCAAAAAGGTTGGTGAACCGCTGTCGCTTGAGCATGCTAATCAGCTAGTTCGTTACTTCTCTGTATCTAATGCTAGGATTGGGGTCCTGACTAACGGGAGATACTGGCATTTTTACACCGATCTGGACAAGCCCAATATTATGGATTCCAAGCCATTCCTCCGTCTGGATCTTCTAAATGTAGATACGTATATTCTCCCCGAGTTGAAGAAGCTGACTAAGGCAACATTTGACCTAGATTCGGTGCTAACAGCAGCCGAGGAGCTCAAGTACGTATCCTCTACTAGGGCGGAGATTGCGAAGGCTTTCGGTGAACCGGATGCGGATTTTGTGCAGTTGTTTGCGCGTCGGGTGTATGACGGTGCATTGACTGCGAAAATGAGGGAGTTCTTTCAAGGGGTTGTCGAGAAGGCGTGCAGGCAGTTTCTTGCAGATCAGGTGAATGAGCGGCTCAAGAATGCGCTCGGTGAAACCGTTTCTGCGTCACCTGAAAGTGAAGAAGATAATGTTCGGGGTGAGATTGAGGGTGATGATAAGAAGTCGGGAATTGTTACCACCGAGGAGGAAAAGCAAGCATACATGATTGTTCGTGCGATTGTGGTGTCGGAAATTTCGTTGGAACGAGTCATTGATCGTGACACCAAGAGCTATTTCGGTGTGCTGGTTGACGATTCTAATCGCAAGCCAATATGCCGCTTCCACTTCAACGGGAAGAACAAGAAGTATCTTGGACTGCTTGACGAGCATAAAACCGAGACTCGTCACCAGATCGGTCGTCTAGAAGATATCTATCAGTACGCCGAACAGCTTCGCGAGGCTGCGCGTCGTTATCGATAGAGGTGGCCAGGTAGGTGAGCTGTTAGTGTTTGCCGGCTACCGCGCTCACGGCGTCAGCTGCGGTTGGTGCCTGAACCTGTGTGGTCCAGGCACCGATGGTCACACCTCCAGGCGACGCCGGCCCGGCAGGACGGCGACGGGCTCTCGCTGACCGTCCTTGGTTGTGCCGATGACGGTGAACCAAGCAGGTCGTCCGAGGCGGTGGAGTAGATCGGCGCCTTCCGGCTCGGCGGCGAGATGATCCATCACGACGTCGAGCGCCGCTCGCCAAGTCTGCATCTCAATCCCTGTCTCGGCGTGCGCGCGCAGGAGGTCGGCGACAAGCAGCATGACGTCGTCTCGGGCGGTCTCGTTCGTGGGGTGCCAGTGCTTGCCGATGACGGCGGCGAGGCGATCAGCGTGTTCAAGCACCGCCGCCTCGGCTTCAGTCGTGATGTCTCGCGGATAGATCATGGTGGGCTCCTCCAAGTATGGGAGCCCATTCTCTGGTGTTACATGTAGCTTGCTGGAAGCTTCGGGGTCTACCCGACTGTCTGCTCCTCTGCCTGGAGGAACTCTTTGAAGCGCTCAGCAAGACGGTCGCCATCAGGATGCATCTGTTTGGAGGCTGGCACATGCTTCAGGGAGCGGCCTTCAAATTTCAGTAAGCCTGTTTGCAGGTGGATAGTCTCGATGCGCTTTGCTCGTGTCGCCACGTGGATGCGGCGGTCGGCGTCGATGCCGAGGAGATGCCGGTCGTAGGCGGTGTGGTGGAGTCTACACAGTGCCAAACCATTGCTGACCTCAGGGACGCCGGCTTCCTTGGAATCGGCGATGATGTGTGAGGCTTCCAAGAGCTGTGCGTGCGGAAGATCGCAGACTGCGCAAGAGATCTGGTAGGCACTGAGTACGTACTCCCTGAAGTCGTGTTGGTGGATGCGCGCCTTCGTCCACCTGGAAACGTACTTCTTCTCAATTTGTCCAGAATCCTTGAGGCCTGAGGTGGCCGGTATTGTCTCATCGATGGCGATGATGAACTCTGCGTTGCGTTCGTCGATGTCGACGATGTAGGCGGGGAACCGAGCATAATAAAACAGTGTTGATGAGGTCGGCTTCACTCCCACCAGCCAGGCGAGAGGATAGTTCCGCTGCGCGGCTACCTTCATTGCGTCGTTCGCCCACTTCTTCGTATCTGAGAACTTGTAACGAAGTAACCCGCTGTCATCGATCCGATCGGCGTACAGCGCTTCTTTTCCGGGAGTGGGGGCTGCGGTCTTGAATGTCAGTGCGGCCTTAAATTCTTGCGGCTTCCAGATCCCTTGGGATTGATGAGTGAGGCGGAAGTGGTGGCCATGCCAGGCGAACCCATTCATTAACTCCCTGTGGGTTAAGAGTTCGTGGCCACTCATCTGCTGGCCCTCAAACCACTGCATGGCGGCGAAGTGGGCATCTCGCTCCTCTGAAGGAGTAAAAATTTGCCGGTCCATGGTGGCATTCCTCATGAAATGAGCAGCTGAGATATGGGGTATGCCTGCCCGCGGTTGCAGGACACTAGGTGGAAGTATACCGCGCTGGAACGATGCTGAGTGATCTGGGTTTAGTCGGCAAGGGACAGGGGTGGGGGCGTCCTCACCCGCTCCCACCCCTGGCTTTGATGGGCGGCGCCTGAACTCGTACTCGTGGCGTCCCGATCCTCACGCATCCGCCCGCACCAGCCGGACGATGCCGGCCGTCTGGGCGGCCGCCGTCCAGGCCAGGATGATGAGTCCGGCAGAGGTGACGTCCGCCTGCGATGCGCCCGCCGCCAGCCAGATCTGGGCCGCCTGGCCCGGGAACCAGCGGGCGGCGTCGCCCAGGAACACGGCCAGCTGCGGCGCCAGAATCACCAGCACCACGGCCGCCGTCGACGCACCGATGACGCTGCGCAGCGCCGCACCGAGCCCGGCCGCCAGCAGCAGCACCGCCGTCAACCAGACCACCGTCCTCCCGGCCGCCCACAGCGCCGCCGTCGACATCGTCGGACACGCCGCCAGGCTCGCCCCGGCCAGGACGCTCGCCGCCACCAGTCCCGTACCGGTCAGCACCATGAGCCGCGCCACCGCCAGCCGCCCCCGCGCCGGCGTCACCAGCAGACTCGTCACGCCCTGCGCCGTGGAGTGCTCGCCGCCCGCCGCGGCCACCCCGGCCGCCACGAAGCCGATCTGCACCGCCAGTGCCCACACCGGAGTGACCTCCTCGAATCCGAAGCCCCGCCCATCCACCACGTTCTGCAGGGCCGACATCATTGTGGCGGCCGCCGCCGCGCCCGCCACCGCCGCCGACCACCACATCGCCGGCAGCGTCACCACCTTCACCAGCTCCGCGCGCAGCGCACGCCCCCAGACGGTCGCCGCCCCTGCGGCAGCCCTCACCCTGCTGGTCGCACCGGTCCCGCTCACGCGTCCCGCCTCATCCACACCCAGCAGCACACCGCCGCGCAACCGCCCGCCCACGCCGCGCAGACGGCGGCCGCCATTGGGATCGACAGCAGCTCAACGAGCCGGTCGTAGTTGAGCGTCGTCGGGCTCGCAATGAGCCGCACCGCCGCCGTGTCCGGCAGGAACCGGGCCGCATCCGTAGACCTGATGAGCAGCACCCCCGGCGAGATCATCGTCGACATCGCGACGAGGACCGTCATCGACACCAGCGCGCTGCGCGTCGCCATCGCCAGCGCCATCGACGCCATCGCCGAGAACACCCACCACGTCAGGATCCCCGTCAGCATCCACCACGGCACCGGCTCGAAGGGCACGCTCGACCCCAGCAGGTGCCGGCACAGCGCGAAAGTCCCCGCCCACGCCGTCGCCAGCAGCACCGTCGCAGCCCCCAGCACCACGAGCAGCTTCGCGGCCACCGACGCCCCGCGCCGCGGCTGCACCAGCATCGTCGTCGCCACCTGTCGCGGAGCGCCGGAAGCCCCACTCGTGCGCGGATCACTTGCGTACTCGCTGACCACAACACTGACCGCCAGCACCACGATCCCCGTCGTCCCCACGTACAGCCCGATGACGCCGACGTCGCCCAGCCGCGCCGGCGCGTCCGGGTCACCGGCCGCCAGCCGCGCCGCCAGGTCATGATCCGTGTAGTACTCGATCAGGAGCGGCAGGACGATCGCCAGCGCCGCCCCCAGCCAGGCCCCCGGAAGGCCCACCGTCTTGCGCACCTCCGCCTTGAGGGAGCGCACCAGTGCTATTGCCGTGCTCATGCTCGGCCCCCGTTCTGGTGCTGCGCCTGGCTGACTGTGCTGGCCCGCCCGTCGGCCTCGCCCCCAGTCGGGGCGGTCAGCGAGAAGAACGCCTCCTCCAGGTTCGCGTAACCCTCCGCGACCTCCTCCAGCGTCCCAGCAGCCCGCACCCGCCCGCCGGCGATGACAACGACGTCGTCGGCCACCTCAGCCAGCTCGGCCAGAACATGACTGGACAGCAGGACCGTACCCCCGGCGTCGGCCCGATGTCGCAGCAGCATGCGGATCCACCGGATCCCCTCCGGGTCCAGGCCGTTGACCGGCTCATCGAGGATGAGCACCTCCGGGTCGCCCAGCAGCGCCGTCGCCAGCCCCAGCCGCTGCCCCATTCCCAGGGAGAAGGTGCGCACCCGCCGCCCGGCCGCCTCACTCAGCCCGACGACATCGAGCACCTCAGCCACCCGTCGCCGACTGATACCCGCGCCCGAAGCCACCCAACCCAGGTGACCGCGGGCCGTGCGCGAGGGGTGCGCGCCCGAGCCGTCAAGCACCGCCCCCACTGTGCGCAGTGGTTCGCGCAGCTCGCGGTAGGGGTGTCCGCCGATGAGTGCCCGCCCGCCGTCGGCCCGGTCCAGCCCCAGCAGACACCGCAGGGTCGAGGACTTCCCGGCGCCGTTCGGGCCCACGAATCCGGTGACGCGGCCCGGACGGGCCTGCAGGCTCACGCCGTGAAGCACCTCCCGCGCCCCGTGCCGCTTGACGAGGTTCTCAATACTGATCATGGACCAACTCCAGCGCGTCGAGTGGCGGCGCGCATCGGCCGCCCAGCCGAGGTTGCCCCGCCGCCTCAGACCCAGGTCCGTCAGACCCCGGTTCGATGAAGCGCCCGAGCCGCCTTCCTAGACTGGCCGCGTGCCAGCCCCCGACGTCCCACCGCGCCACTCGCCGCTCGGGCGCGCCATCACCGGGCTGACCGTGATTGTTCTTGGCCTGGGCACCCTGGTCGGCTACTCCCCGGATCCTTCTCAGCGCGCCCAGATGACGGTGCTGCTCGTCATGGCCGGGCTCGTCGCCGCCTCCCTGTGGCTACGGCGGCGCGACCAGCGTGCCTACGAGCGGCGCCTGGCGCAGGAGACCGCCGCGCGCGCCGTCGCCGAGGACCGCCTCGTCATCGCCCGCGAGCTGCACGACGCCGTCTCCGGCAACCTCGGCGCGATCACCGTGCGCTGCGCCGTGGCCCGGCGCCTCGAGACCACCCCCGACGGGCTGCGGACCGCACTTGACGACGTCGAGACCGCCTCCCGTGAGGCCACCGACGCGTTGCGGCGCATGCTCGCCGTCCTGCGCGACGAGAGCAGGCCCCCGACGCCCGGGGTCGTGGCGGCGGTTTCGACAGGAGCGCCGGGCGGCGCGCCAGTACCTGAACCCGTCCCCGTCAACAGCCTCGCCGAGAGCTTTCGGGAACTGATCGGCAAGGCCCGCCGCACCGGCGTCACCGTCGATCTCGACGCCGATGTGTACACCGGCACAGATGCGGACGTCGCCCAAGCCGCGGCAATGGCCGACGGTCTCCCGGCTCCGACGGCCCAGGCCGCTGCCCGGGTCGTGGCCGAGGCCCTGGCCAACACCGCCCGCCACGCCGGCCCCACGTGCGCCCGCGTGACCCTCCGCCGCGAGCCGGAGCGGCTGCGCATCGTCGTCGTCGACGACGGGCCCGCGACCGGCTGGGAGCCTCACCCCGGGGCCGGGCAAGGACTGCGCGGACTTCACGAGCGCCTGACTACGCTCGGCGGGGCCCTGACCGCCGGCCCCCGAGCCGACGCCCCCGGCTTCGCCATCGAGGCCATCCTGCCCATTGCCGCCGATGATGCGGCCCGGCCCACCGGCAGCACCCGGTGTTCCAGAGACAGTGCGGGCCCGGAACGCAGACCCGCCAATGAGCCAGCGGATACCGATCCCAGGAGCGACAGGGGCAACCCATGACGGATCCCACCGATGCGCTGATCGACAAGACCGGCGAGGCTCCGGATGCCCCCATCCGGGTCCTCATCGCCGAGGACCAGGCCCTCCTGCGCACCACCCTGGCCGCCCTGCTCGAGGCCGAGCCCGGCATGAGGGTCGTCGGCCTGGCCGAGGACGGCGCCCGCGCGGTCGCCCTGGCCGCCGAGCTGCGCCCCGACGTCATCCTCATGGACATCCAGATGCCGGGCCTGAGCGGCATCGAGGCCACCACCCGGATCTGCGCCGACCCGGCGCTCGCGGCCACGCGCGTCCTCATCCTGACCATGTTCGAGATCGATGACTACGTCCTGGGCGCTCTGCGCGCCGGCGCCTGCGGCTTCCTGCTCAAGGACACCGACCCGCAGTCCCTCGTCGACGCCGTACGCACCGTCCACGAGGGGCAGTCGCTGCTCAGCCCCCAGGTGCTGGCCCGCCTCGTGGCCCGCATGCCGCGCACGGCGTCGGCCGGCGCCCCCCGTCGTAGTACCTGGGCCAGTGATATCGAGGCCCTCACGCCCCGTCAGCGCGAGGTCCTCCTGCTCATCGCCCGGGGCCTGTCCAACACTGAGATCGAGGTCGAGCTCGGTATCACCCGGGCCACCTGCCGCAGCCACATCACCGCGCTCCTGGCCCGCCTGGGCGCCCGCGACCGCGCCCAGCTCGTCATTGCCGCCTACGAGTCCGGCCTCATCAGCTCCCGCTGAGGCTGCTGCCCGCGACACTGCCTGAGGCGAGTGGCGTCTTCGGCTGAAAAGTGTCCAAACGGGACGCCTTTGACGGCTCACTCGCACAACCAGATTTGCGTTTGCGCAGGTCAGAGTATTTTGCGTAGTGGCGTTTCGGCGATCGGGGCGTTCAAAGTCGTCCCATATGGACAAAATTTGCTCAAGAGCCGTGCCCTCGGGGACGACGCCGGCACATCGTCTCCGAGAACACGGCTATCCAAGGAGCCTCCCGCCGGGCCCCGGCGGGCTGATCTCACCCCCGCTCCTTGAAGACCAGCCGGCGCTGCGCCACATAGCTGGCCACGTAGATGGCCCCGTCGCCGAGAATCTTGGCGATCCCCAGCGGGATCCCGACCGTGGTGAGCGCCTTGAGCACCAGGTAGCTGGCCGCCAGCAGGCTTACCGCCAGGATCACGTAGCGCACCGCCGTGCGCACCACGGTGCCGCGCCGCGCCCGGAAGACGCGGCGATTCATGAAGAAGTTCGCCGTCCCGGACACCAGCCGCGCCCCCACGACCGCCGCCAGCAGGCTGCCGGTCATCGCGAAGATGACCATGACCCCCAGCCAGTCGATCCCGAAGCTCGCCAGCGACGCCCCCATGAACCGCAGCAGCGGAGCATAGATCCGCGCCGAGTCCTGCAACGGCCGGAAGTGGGAGGAGGTGTTGCCCGGCTCGTAGACCGTGGCGATCTCCACCTGCTCCACCACCATCCCCAGCTCGTGAGCGCGTAGCAAGGCGGAGAGCTCGTACTCGTAGCGGTCGCCGCGCACCTCCTGCAGCCAGGCCAGCTGCCCGGCGGGGTAGCCGCGCAGGCCCGTCTGGGTGTCGCCCAGCCTCCAGCCGGTCGCGCCCCGGAACAGCAGGGCGGTCACGTCGTTACCGATCCGGCTGCGCAGCGGCACCGGCCCGGTGAAGCGCCGCACCCCCAGGGTCATGTGCCCGGTCTCGTGCACCCTTGCGGCCACGGCCTCAATGTCCGAGGGCGTGTGCTGCCCGTCGGCGTCGGCGCACACCACGTCCGCGTCGGGCCAGGTGGCGGCCGCGTGGGCCAGGCCCGTGCGCAGCGCCTGGCCCTTGCCCTGGTTGACCGGGTAGCTGACCACCTGGGCGCCGCGGGCGCGGGCGGCGGCGAAGAAGGGCGCGTACTGCGGCCCCGAGCCGTCGTCAACAACCAGCACCGCGCAGTCCCGGCGCGCCCCGCGCAGGCGGGCCACGAGCACGGCCAGGCGCTCATCGGGCTTGTAGGCCGGGATGAGGACCACGAGTGCCACCGCCGCCCGGGGACGAGGCGTACCACCGGTCCGCGCCGCCGGGCGGTTGCCCGTCGTCCGGTTGCCCGTCTTCTGGTTGGCGGAGGTCCGGTTCGCGGGGGCGATGACCCGCGGCAGGATGCGCGGCGAGGTCGCCGCGGCCGTGCGGTTCCCGGCTGCCCGGCCCTGCGTCTGTCCCGCCCGGCGGGGCGCTTCGCCCACGATGATCCGCGCGGTCGCCTGCTCGCCGCCGGAGCGGCTCAGCCGCGTCGTTGGGTACGCCGTCGGGTAGGACTGCGGGTACTGCTGGTAGGAGGAGCGGCGCGTGACCGCCTGCGCGGTCGCCGGGGTCCTCGGGGTCTGGGCCGTGCCGGTGAGGTTGTCGGTGCCGCTCATCTCAGGCTCCGTTCGCGATGTAGAGGATGTCGGAGGTGTCGCGCTCGCCCCCGTTGGAGGGCTGGTTGATGATCGAGCCGTTGAAGTACATGGCCGACGAGCCGCCGCCGTCGATGTTGTAGGCGCAGGTGCACCCCAGGTCGGCCATGATCTGGGCGAGCTCGCTCATGGTCACGCCGCGCGAGTAGCCCTCGTTGCGGCCGTCGACGACGACGAGCTTGAGGTGGTTCGTCTCCACCCACCCCACGGCGGTGCGCGGCTGCTTGCCCTGGATGGAGTGGTTGCCGACGTTGGTGTCCACCTCGACCTGGTCGATGCCGGAGAGCACCTTGGAGTTGTTGACCAGCGCCGGCCCGAAGGACAGCGTGTTCCACACGCCCGCGTCCAGAAGCGTCTGGGCCTTGGTGGTGGTCTCGTCGTAGACCTCCACGCGCCCATCGCTGTAGAAGGCCATGCCGTCGCGCGTGCCGCTGTCGCGGTAGATGACGCCGTTGCGGATGAGGATGCCGTCGCTGCGGAAGCCGTAGTAGTCGCCGTTGATGGCCAGGATCGCGTTGTGCTCGGAGGCCATTGTGCTGGGCTTGGCGACGATGTTGGTGCCGTAGGAGTTGTTGGCGAAGGCGCTGCGCAGGTCGGTGGCGTTGGTGAGCTTGACGTCGGCCACGTAGTAGGTGACGGTGTCGTTGCCCGATCCGGTGGAGACCTGCTGGATCCCGATGCTCGTGTTGGATGAGGAGTAGGAGTTGTCCCCGACCGTCACGTTCGTGGCCGGGGTCGCCGAGGCGGCCGTGTTCTGCGCCTTGGCCTCCAGGGCGGTGACGTCGCCGACCTCCACGTGGTCGATGACGAAGCGGTTGAGCGCCCAGGCGCTGGTGCCGGTGGCGGCTAGCCCCAGGACGGCGGCGCCGCCCAGGAGGAAGCGGCGGCGCGGGTGCTTGCGGGACGTCGAGGAGCGGTCGCGCCGGCCGGAGTCGTGGTCCTGGCCGGGCTGGGGCGACTCGGGCGGGCTGAGGGTGTCGGAGCTGTGCATGACTCAACCGTGTCGGCGCCGTGTGTGCCGGGCGTAGGTTGACCTTGTGGGTCTGCTGTGAAGCCGTGGCGGGCGCAGGGGCCGCCCGAGCGCAGGGCTAAGGCGTCCCCACCATGCCACAGCCCTCCGACATCGCGCCGGTTGCCCAAGAGCCGGTCAGAACGACGTCGGGGAATGGCGGCGCGTCAGGCGTCAATACTCCCGGAGGGTGAGAGTCTTGCGCGCAGATGGTCCCTGAAATCCTTCCAAGGGTCCTGGCCTGCGCCTACAGTGATGGGGATAGATGGCTGCTGCCCGCCGTGAGAATCCGCGAAGAAGGAGGCGGTCGTATTGTCGGAACGGACTCTGCGCATCATCCGCATTGTGGTTGTGGTGCTCAACGTGATGGTGGCCGTCGTCTCCTTCCGGCGGGGAGACACCTCGGCCATGGTCATCGCCATCGCTGTTGCCGCGCTCTTCCTGATCCAGCTGGCCCGTTCATCCTCCGACGGTCGAGGCCGTGGTCGAGACGACCGCACGCCCCCGAGCTCATGAGCGCCGTCGGTGATGCCCCGGCCCACCTCCTCGAGGTCGAGGGCCTGTCCGCCTGGTACGAGCGCGGCCGCCCGGTTCTCACTGATGTCTCCTTCACCCTCGAAGTCGGCGAGGCCGTGGGGCTCATCGGCCTCAACGGTGCCGGTAAGACCACGATGCTCACCTCCTTGTGCGACGTCCACCGCGGGGCGCGCCTGGGCGCCCTGCGCTACCGGGGCCGGGAGGTGCGTCCGGGCGACGAGCGTTTCAAGGCCGCCCGCTACCTCAGCCTCGCCGACGACTCCTCCTTCCCCACCTGGAACCTGGAGGCCTTCATCGGCTTCCTCGAGCGCGCCTACCGCCTGCGCCCGGACCGGAGCCGCCTCGAGGAGCTGATCGAGGGCTTCGACTACGGCCGCTACCGGACCACATCCTTCTCCCACCTCTCCAGCGGCTCACGCAAGAAGGCCAACCTCATCGCCGCCTTCTACCTGACCACGCCCCTCCTCTTCCTGGATGAGCCCGTCGACTTCCTCGACTTCGCCGCCACCGAGTTCCTCTACCGCAGCATCAGCGACGCGGCCGCATCCGGGCGCTCGGTCCTGCTCAGCTCCCACATCGCCGAGTCCTTCACTCGCTGTACCCGGCGCCTCTACGTGCTCTCCGCCGGCCGGATGACCGGCCCCTTGACCACCCCCAAGGACTCCGATGCCGTGGCGGCGCTGGTCAGTTAGCCGAGCCGCCCTGAGGGCGGTGACCGGGCAGTTCGTGGGGCGTCAGACCGTCCTGAGCGCCGCCATCCTGTGCGCCCTGGCCGCCTGGTTCGGGGCGTCGACCGACCTCCGTGTCAACCCGCGCGTCGCGGTCACTGGGCTGGTCCTGGCCGCCGTCGGCCTGACGGCCACCATCGCCTCGACCTGGATCGGCTCCGGGCGCTGGGACGACCTGGCCCGCTTCCCGCTGCGACGCGACGAGCTCGCCCGGGCCACCTACCTCGTGGCCGACGCCGTCGTCCTACTGGAGGCGGTCGCGCCCATCGTCCTGTTCGTCCTGCTCACCGGTGGCGGAGGAAGTGGCCGGAGTCCCGGAATGGGCATGACTGCAACGACGGCCGCGGAGATGGTCGCCGTCGGGCTGGGGGCCGGGGCACTGGGGCTGATCCTGTGGGCGGGGGAGAGGATCTGGCTGCGCTGGACGGCCGCTGGGGCTCTCGTCGTCGGGACGCTCCTGTGGTGGCTCGCGCCCGCGGCCTCGGCCCTCCTCTTCGCGGTCTGCGCTCTGGCTGCGATCGTGTGCTCCCGTGATCTGCGGGTGCGACGCAGGCAGGTGGGCACTGTTGGAGGCGGTCGTCGCAGCCTGGTCCTGGGCGAGCTGACGACCGTGCGCACCACGCAGGTCAACACTCTCATAATGCTTGTGGTCGCTCTGGTCTTCACCTACGTCATGGCCGGTCGTGGGCTGAGCATTCCGATGACCATGGCCTTCGTTGTCGTCAACACACCGTTGAACGCCTACTTCTCCCGCTATCTCAGCACTCGCGCGGTGGTGATGGCTGCGCCCGGATCGAGGCGGGTCTTCGTGGCCTACGCCAGAGACCTCACGCTGTTGTACTTGATGTCCAACTGTCTGGTGGGCGCGCTGGTCGTCTGGCTGGGAGGCGGCCTCGTGGAGGCGGTTGCAGCCGGAGTGGCAGCCTCACTTGCCGGGGCGTCGACCGCGGTCCTCCTGGAGAACTACTGGCCGCTGGCGGGCTGGAAGTCTGAACGTGACGTCATGCGTCACCCGCGCAAGTACCTTCCTCCGGCCGCGGCGCTGCTCGCCGTCGTAGCCGTTCACGTGCTCGCGCCGTAGCCGGCCCGCCCGGTCTGCGGCGACTCGTCGCGAGAGGCCCTGTGTCAACCTCTACATACCTCCCGTAAAGTTTGTATGGCCTTACTAAAATTAGGTCACGCAACTTGGCAAATTAACTGAGGTAGACCTAATATCCTCGGTGATCTGCTTTCAACCTCGCCTCACCGAAGGACTCCTATGCGCCGTCGTACCCTGCTCATGGCCCTCCCACTGACCGCCGTCCTCGCCAGTTGCGGAGTCGCCTCCCGTGCAGGCAAGGGCTCCAGCGCCGGCGCCTCGGCGGGCGCCTCCGGCGGCGGCTTCGAGGTCACCGACGTCGTCGGCCGCAAGGTCACCTTCAGCGCTCAGCCCAAGAGAATCGTCCTGAGCGAGTCCCGCCACGTCTACTCCCTGGCCTTCCTCAACAAGACCAACCCCATCGACAAGGTGGTCGCCTGGGGCGAGGACCTCCAGACGGCCGCCCCCGACTTCTACGAGAAGGTCCTCTCCGTGGCCCCCAAGGCCGCCGAGCTGCCGAAGATCGGCAACATCGCCAAGGACGGCCTGCCCATCGAGACCCTGGTGAGCCACAAGCCCGACGTGTTCATCATGACTCTGGACGCCTACAACTCCGCCAAGGAGAAGGGCTACCTCGAGAAGCTGGACGGCCAGAAGATCACCTACGTCGTCACCGACTTCCGCCGCGACCCGGTGAAGAACACCGTCCCCTCGGTCACCCTCATGGGCGCCGTCTTCGACAAGCGCAAGGAGGCCGAGACCTTCGTCAACTTCTACAAGAAGCAGGTCGATCCCATCGTGGCCAAGGCGAAGTCCCTGAGCTCCAAGCCCACCACCTTCCTGTGGCGCGGCCCAGGCGTCAACGACCCCGGCTCCACCTACTCCACCGCCAACCTCGGCGCGATCGTCACCGCCACCGGCGGCACCAACATCGCCGACAGCCTCCTGTCCGGCGAGGAGGGCGTGCTCACCCCCGAGCAGGTCATCGCCTCCAACCCCCAGCACATCATCGCCACCGGCGGCGAGTGGCAGCAGCAGAAGATCAAGGACACCGCCCAGACCAGCTACGTCCACCTCGGCTACAAGGCCGATGAGGCCTCCGCCAAGGCCAGCCTGGAGCAGCTGAAGAATCAGCCCGGCTACGACCAGATCCAGGCCTTCACCGACCGGCACGTCTACGGCATCTACCACCAGTTCTACGACGCCCCCTACAACTTCATCGCCTACCTCACCTTCGCCAAGTGGCAGAACCCCGAGGCCTTCTCCGACATCGACCCCGCCAAGGTCTGGAAGGACTTCCACGAGCAGCACATGCCCTGGAAGGCCGAGGGCGTCTTCTTCGCCGCGATCTGATGGGGGACCCCCACGTCACGGCTCCTTCCGACGACGTCGCAGCGCACCAGTCCGATACCGGCCGGGTACCGGATGGTGCGGCGTCGACGACGAGGGCCGACGGGCCGGCCGATGCGCCCACGGACACGGCGGCGTCGGCCTACGCCGCCTACCGCCGTCGAACCGCGCGGCGAGTCGCGATGCTCCTGGGGCTGGCCACGCTGCTCCTGGCGGTCTTCCTCGTGGCCCTCATGGTGGGGCCCCTGGGGTTCAGCCCGGCCCAGGTGCTCGGAGCCCTCTTCGACGCCGACTACGACCCATGGGTCGCCAACATCGTCATCAACCTGCGCCTGCCTCCGGCGCTGCTCGCGGTCCTGGTGGGCGGGGCACTGTCCCTGGCCGGCGTGCAGATGCAGACGATCCTCGACAACCCGCTGGCTGAGCCCTTCACCCTGGGGATCTCGGCGGCCTCGGCCCTGGGGGCGGCGCTGGCCATCGTCACGGGCCTCGTGCTGCCTGTGGCCACCGGCGCCACCCTGCCGATCGTGGCGATGACGGCGGGGCTGGCGGCCTCCCTCACCATCGCGATGGTCTCCAGGCTCCCCTCGGTGACCAAGGAGATGACGATCCTGCTGGGCATCGCCCTGGTCTTCAGCTGCCAGGCGCTCCTGGCGCTCGTGCAGTACCGGGCCTCCACCGAGAGCCTCCAGCAGATCGTCTTCTGGTCAATGGGCTCCCTCATGCGCGCCACCTGGCCGGCCGTGGCCACTGTCTCGGCGGCCCTGATCGTGGCCACGCCCGTCTTCTGGGTCAACGGCTGGCGGCTGACCGCCGTCACCCTGGGGGAGGCGCGGGCCGCAGCCATGGGCATCAACGTGGCGCGCCTGCGCGCGTGGACCCTGGTCGGTGTCTCGTTGCTGGCCGCCCTGTCCGTGGCCTTCGTTGGGATCATCGGATTCGTGGGACTCGTGGGGCCGCACATGGCCCGCGGCCTGGTGGGGGAGGACCAGCGCTTCCTCGTGCCCGCCTCCATCCTGTGCGGCGCCACCCTGCTGACCGCGGCCCACACCGCCAGCCAGCTCATCGTGCCGGGTGTCGCCGTACCCGTCGGCATCCTGACCGCCCTGGTGGGTGTGCCGGTGTTCCTCACTATCATCTTCGGACGCCAGCGCTCGGCGGTCAGGAGCGGTTCATGAGCCTTATCCTGAACGACCTCACCTTCTCCTACGGCAGGCGGGCCGTCCTCAAGGGCGTCGACGCCACCTGGGAGACCGGCCAGACGGTCGGGCTGCTCGGCCCCAACGGCGCCGGTAAGTCCACTCTGGTCACCTGCGTGGCCCAGCTGCGCCGCCACCTGGGGGAGGTGACCTTCGCCGGGCGCCGGGGGCACGACCTGCGCGGCATGATCGGATACATGCCGCAGGGCCTGCCCGGCGACGCCGCCCTGACCGCCCTGGAGTCGGTGCTCACCGCCTCGCGGCGCGGCATGACCTGGCACACGAGCCGGGCCGACATCGACCTGGCCTGGAGCGCCCTGGACGAGCTCGGGGTGGCCGAGCTGGCCGACCGCCCGCTGGGCCAGCTCTCCGGCGGGCAACGCCAGCTCATCGCCCTGGCTCAGACGCTCGTGCGCGAGCCCGGACTCATCCTGCTCGACGAGCCCACCTCCGCCCTCGACCTGCGCCGCCAGGTCTCGGTGCTCTCCCACGTGCGCCGGATCTGCCACCGGGACACCGGCCGCCTCGCCGTCGTCGCCCTGCACGACCTCAACCTGGCGGCCCGCTTCTGCGACCGCCTCGCCATCCTTGCTGGCGGGACGATCCGTGCCGAGGGCCCGCCCGCCGAGGTGCTTCAGCCCGACATCCTCGCCGAGGTCTACGGGCTGCGGGTACGGATCGTGCCCGACGGCGACCACGTCATGGTCGCCCCCGAGGCCGAGCAGGGGGCTTGAGCCGGCTCGTCGTCGTGAGTCGCTGTATGCCGCACGGCCGGGTCGCGCGTCATCCTGCTGGACGTCTCGCCACCGGGGTCGGTGTCAGTCCATCGACAGGCGGGCGGCGATCAAGCCGCCGATCAGCAGCAGGATCCCCATCCCGAAAGCCCCGGCGAGGATGGCGATACCGCCCATGAGGAGTTCGATGGTGCCCGCACCGAGAGCGAGCCACGTGAGCAGGAGCAGCAGCGTCCAGGCAGTGGCGAGCCGGTGACGTCGGATGAAGGAGCGCGTCATGATCCGGCCGCGGCCGGCGAAGGCGGTACGCAGTGCCCGTACCCGTCGTCCCACCACCCGGAAGGTCAGGGTTGCGCACAGGGCCAGGGGCAGCAGAAGAAGCCACGTGGGCAGGTTCACCAGCCACACGAAAGCGGCTGACATGAGCATGAGTGCGATGCATGCGATCAAGCCGAGATGAAGGGCTCGCACAGTGCTTAAGAAGATGGCGTCAACGGCTGCACGCGCCTGGAGCGGATCCGAGGTGTGAGCCGCGTATGCGGCGGTGGCCTTGGCGGCACCGACATGGTCCCGTTGGTTCTGGCGCAGCTGCGCCAGGTGGAGGAGAGCGCCGGCGTGCGCGGGTTCCAGGGCGAGCGCCTCCTGCAAGGAGGCCTCCGCCGCCTGCGCGTCTGTGTCCATCTGCACCCGTGCCAAAAGTGTGTGGTGATTGGCCGAGCCCGGCGAGAGCCGGACTGCCTCACGCGCGTAGAACGTGGCTTCCTCCGTTCGCCCCATCTCGGTCATCGTCATAGACATGAGATGGAAGAGCCGACTGTCCTGCGGGTCCAGGTCCAGGGCGGTCCTCAATGAACGCTCCGCCTCCGGTTCTTTGTCCTGGTCGATCAGGGAACAGGCCAGAAGCCGGTGGGCGTCGGGGCTGTCCGGCAGTGCCGCGACGGCTCGGCGGGCCGCCGCCTCAGCCTCCTCGAGGCGATTCGCGCTGCCCTGAGCGGACGACAGCGCGATATAGATGGAGCCGGCCTCGTCCGGGTAGTTGGCAAGCAAGCGAGTCAGGATCTGTATGGCCCGCTCGTACTGGCCGGCGTCGGCGAGCCACTCGGCCCGGTCCATCTCCTGACGGTAGACGTCGTCGCTCATAGCATGCGGTGCCGTTTCATCCACTCGCGCAGCTCCGCATACTCCCCGGAGACGTCGGCGTACTCGACGACGGCGCGCGCGGTCTCGAACCAGGGTCCGCTCGAGGGGCGGACCTCCTTGAGGGCCGCGTACATGTCCTTCATGTTCATGAGCCGAGGCCGGCCGGTGCGCACCGAGTCCATGAGCGCGTTCTCCGCGGCGGAGTCGCACACGTGCGACAGGTCCGCTCCGGTCAGCCCCTCGGTGGCCCGCGCCAGGGCCTGCAGATCGATGCCCTCCACAGGTCGCTCGCGCAGGTGCGTGTGCAGGATGGCGGCGCGCGCCGGCTCGTCCGGCGGCAGGACGAGCAGGGTCCGGTCCAGTCGTCCCGGCCGGCGCAGCGCCGGATCGATGTCCCAGGGGGCGTTGGTGGCGGCCAGCAGGTAGACGCCATCATTGTCGCTGCTGACGCCGTCGAGCTCCTCGAGGAGCTGGTTGACGGTGCTGCGCATGCTCGAGTTGCGTGCCAGGGAGCGCTTGATGCCGATGGCGTCGAGCTCATCGAGGAAGAGGACACAGGGGGCGTGCTTGCGTGCCTGCTGGAAGATGTTGTGGAGATTGGCCTCGGAGTTGCCGATATAGGGGTCGAGGATGTCGGAGATCGTCACCGACAGGAACCCGGCTCCCATCTCACCGGCCACGGCGCGGGCGATGAAGGTCTTGCCCGTCCCCGGCGGGCCGTACAGGAGCAGGCCGCCGCGCAGGCTCTTGCCGTAGAGCCGGCGCAGCTCGGGATTGCGCATCGGAGCCAGGAACGACGCCTCCAGCCGGTTCTTGACCTCGGTCATGCCTCCGACGTCGGCCAGACGGACGCCGGCCCGCTCCACCTCCCAGTCCGTGGGGGCGCCGGGGCCGTCGGCCTGGACCGAACGGGGCTCGGAGAGAGCCGGGTCGGCGTCGGAGGACCCGGGGAACTGCGAGGATTCCGAGGACACGAAAGGTGCGGCCGGTCCGCCGCCGAGGTCCTCCTCAGCCCGCCGCCAGTCGAAGTCGCCGGTGCTCCCGGTGCCGTCCGGCGTCGTCGAGCCGGTGGCCGCCGGGGCCTGTGGCGGGGTGGGTGCTGGGGGCGGCGGTGAGGGGTGAGAGGCCTCGGCCGGTACTGGCGCTTCGGCAGCCGGCTCTGGCGCCGTACCTGCTGTCCTCTCGGCGGGCGCCTGAGCGGCCTGCGGCGAGAGCGCCCTGGACATGAGGGCTCGGGCGGCCTCGTCGGTGGGGGCGTGCTGAAGGGCGATGGCGCAGTGAGTCACCGCTTCAGCGCCTCGACCGACCCCGATGAGGAGCTCAGCCAGATGGGTGCGCAGCCGGACGTCGTCCGGAGCGGCCTCCACCGCACGTGTCAAAGAAGCAATCAGTGGGTCGGTCACTCGGTCAGTCTAGAGGCGGACAGTGACGTGGGTGCTGGTGTCACTGTGTGGAACGCCTTTCGCTCCGTGCACCGCATCACGGACGTGTGTGCTGACGCCTCGGTCGGAAATCTCCGTACTCTCAGGCCATGACAGCTTCGCCGGCCGCCTCGCCCGACCACGGGCTGAGGACGGCCTTCCCCGCCACGCTTCTCATCGCCCTGGCCGCGCTCGCCGCCGTCGCACCTCTGGCCACCGACGCCTACCTGCCGGCCTTCGCCCAGATGGCCGACGACCTGGGTGTCTCCGCCTCCAGCGTTCAGCTGACGATGACCACGTTCCTCGTGGGTATCGCGCTCGGCCAGCTGGGCATCGGGGTCCTGTCCGACCGCGTCGGCTGGCGTCCCCTTCTGCTGTGGGGCAGCGTGCTCGCCCTGGCAGCCAGCGTTGGCGCCGCTCTGTCCCCGAGCCTGCCCGTTCTCCTGATCGCCCGCTTCTTCCAGGGGCTTGGGGGCGCGGCCGGCATGGTCCTGGGCCGGGCAGTCATCTCCGACCGCTCCCGTGGGATCACCGCCGCCCGGGCCCTCAGCGTCGTCATGGCGATTCAGGGCATCGCCCCGGTGATGGCGCCGATTCTCGGGGGCGTGCTCGTCGAGCCCGTCGGGTGGCGCGGCATCCTGGGGGTCGTGGCCGCCTTCACCGGGCTGCTCGTGGTCATGGTCCTTCTCTGGGTACCCGAGTCCCTGCCCGCCGAGCAGCGACACGACGGCGGCCTGCGGATGCTGCTCGACGGCACCCGCGAGCTGGCCCGCGATCACGTCCTCGTGCGTCTTCTGCTCATCAATGCCCTGTCCTTCGGGCTGCTCATGGCCTACCTGTCCGCGGCTCCCTTCGTGCTGCGCAACGTGCTGGGCATGGGAACGGTGGCCTATACGGCGGTCTTCGGGCTGTGCGGGACGACGGTCACGGTGACGATCGCGGTGGCGGCGTCTCTGGTACGCCGCTTCTCCCAGGCCCGCCAGGTGAGGGTCGGACTCATTGCGGGGCTGGTCGTCGACACGGTCTTCGCCGCGGTGTGCCTCATGTGGCTGCGCGAGCCGGTGGCCGGGTCGGTGCGGATACCGCTGCTGGTGGCGGTCGTGGCGCTCTTCCTGGCGCACGTGGCCTGTCTGGGGCTGTCGATGGGCAACGCCCCCGCGCTCGCGCTCGACCGCACCGGCCGGTGGGCGGGAACCGGCTCCGCGCTGCTTGGTTTTCTGCAGTTCGTCGTCGGCGGACTCGTCAGCCCGCTGGTGGGGCTGACCGGGGAGGCCAGCGGCGTGGCCTTCGGCGTCGTCATCGTGGCCGTCGGTGCCATCGCGAACCTCCTGGCGGTCTTCGGTCTGCGCGAGAGGGGCGAGAAGCAGCGCCTGGCCGCCCAGGCGAGCGAGCGCCGACAGCAGCGCCTGGGCGGGTGAAGGCTCCGGTCAGCAGCGCGCACTCGCTGAGCGCAGCCGCCTCGTCGGGAGGGGCAGCTCGATGGCGCCGATGAGGTCCACGGACTTGGCGATGCTGGTGGCCGACAGGTCCTCCACCGCCCTGGCGAACGCCGCTACGTCAGCGCAGGCCTGTCGCCTCTGGCGTGGCTTGATCATCCTCAAGCCACGAGTGGCTGATAGCGCTGGCGGGCGGCCTCACCGGAGGTTCCGACCATATTTCCAATGGCCGCCCAGGACATCCCAGCGTCCCGAGCACCTCTGATGGCATCAAGGACATGCCGTTCGGCCTGGGCCTGTTCAGCAACCGCGTCTCGCAAGGCCGCTAATGCGGCCACGTCGACCTCATCGGCCTCGACTGGCTCGTAGCTCTCGAATCGAGCGGCCAGCTCGTCGGCATGCGCCAGGATCTCGTCAACAGTACGGGGCATCGTCATCACCTCAGAAGCTTCTCTCGGGCACGCATGGCGTGGACGATGACGATTGTGGTGATGCCTTGAATGTAGCCAATCTCGAGAACAAGGGCAGCCCGGTTGGCTCCCAGGAGCATGGTGAAACCATCTCCCATGTCCCAGGCCCGGTTGGGGTGGTGATAGGCGTGAGGGATGTCGGCCTCGCTCAGGCCGTGCTTCAGCGCCGATCTGGCAATGATCGGATCGTCCACAGATCCAAGGTAACTTGTGATGCGTTGTTCGGTCGAGGGTTGTGGTCCCGGAGTGTCAGCCGGCGGCTGTTGCGGGAATGTGCGCCCGGTGAGCGTGCGCCGCAGATGCCTTGGCTGACATCGGCGTCGAGCGGGGCGCTCATATGCGCCAGGCTACCGGGCTGGTGAATGTCTCCACGCCGGTGCAGGCCTGTCGTTTCTGCGGACTGGTGTCACGATTGGCGACTATTCGGGGGCCGTACGGCATCGGTCGGCAACCTCGCAGAGGTGACTTGGGGGCGTCTGTGCTGGTCAGGGCTGGTTGCGGGGAGGGGGAGTGTGGCGGGGCGAGGCTGGTGGGCTCTGAAAAGTCGCCAATCGTGACACTTTCGGCGGTGCGTGGGGCTGGGCGGGCTGATCGAGAACGTACTGACGAGGACTGCGTTCACAGAACTCGCGGGTGGGGCCCCAGTCGTCTGCAGGAGAGCGCAGTCCTCGCCGGGTATCGCAGTCCGTGCGGCTGGGGTGCGCTGCTCTGGCGCAGCCGGAGCTGTCCGCCCTGTCGCGGCCAGGGCGCTTCGAGAGGCAGGTGGCTCGCGCTGTGTTCGCATGGCAATCCTGTGTCGCAGGTCACTGTTGACTCCGGGAATGGACTGCGGCCCGCCAGGGTTGAGCCAGTCAGACTCAAGGTTGTATGCAGTCAAGTTGACAGAGCCTGACTCAATCACAATCCTGAGTGCATACGACTCAACATGAAGGCGCCGGAACCTCCGGCCCTCACCTCAAACATCGACTGACCACAACTCAGCAAGCACAAGGAGCACATCACATGGCACGCGCTGTCGGTATCGACCTGGGTACCACCAACTCTGCTATCGCCGTCCTCGAGGGTGGCGAGCCCACCATCATCCCGAACGCCGAGGGCGGCCGCACCACCCCCTCCGTCGTCGCCTTCTCCAAGTCCGGCGAAATCCTCGTCGGCGAGATCGCCAAGCGTCAGGCGGTCACCAACGTCGACCGCACCATCTCCTCGGTCAAGCGCCACATGGGCACCGACTGGTCCGTGGAGATCGACGACAAGAAGTACACCGCCCAGGAGATCAGCGCCCGCATCCTGGCCAAGCTCAAGGCCGACGCCGAGGCCTACCTGGGTGAGCCCGTCACCAACGCGGTCATCACCGTCCCGGCCTACTTCAACGACGCCGAGCGCCAGGCCACCAAGGAGGCCGGCACCATCGCGGGCCTGACCGTGGACCGCATCGTCAACGAGCCCACCGCCGCGGCCCTGGCCTACGGCCTGGACAAGGGCAAGGAGGACGAGCTCATCCTCGTCTTCGACCTCGGTGGCGGTACCTTCGACGTCTCCCTGCTCGAGGTCGGCAAGGACGACGATGGCTTCTCCACCATCCAGGTGCGCGCCACCAACGGTGACAACCGCCTGGGCGGTGACGACTGGGACGCCCGCATCGTCGACTGGCTGGTCAAGCAGGTCAAGAGCAAGGACGGCGTGGACCTGTCCAAGGACAAGATCGCCATGCAGCGCCTCAAGGACGCCGCCGAGCAGGCCAAGAAGGAGCTGTCCTCGGCGACCTCCACGAACATCAACCTGCAGTACCTCTCCATGAGCGAGTCCGGCCCCATCCATCTCGATGAGAAGCTCACCCGCTCCAACTTCCAGGAGATGACCGCGGACCTGCTCGAGCGCACCAAGATCCCCTTCCACAACGTCATCAAGGACGCCGGGGTCAAGGTTTCCGACATCGACCACGTGGTCCTCGTGGGCGGCTCCACCCGTATGCCCGCCGTCGCCGACGTGGTGCGCGAGCTGACCGGTAAGGACCCCAACAAGGGCGTCAACCCCGATGAGGTCGTCGCCATCGGTGCGGCCCTCCAGGCCGGTGTCATCCAGGGCGACCGCAGCGACGTCCTGCTCATCGACGTCACGCCGCTGTCCCTGGGCATCGAGACCAAGGGCGGGGTCATGACCAAGCTCATCGAGCGCAACACGGCCATCCCGACCAAGCGCTCCGAGGTCTTCTCCACCGCCGAGGACAACCAGCCCTCCGTGCTCATCCAGGTCTACCAGGGCGAGCGCGAGTTCGCCCGGGACAACAAGCCGCTGGGCACCTTCGAGCTGACCGGCATCGCCCCGGCCCCCCGCGGCGTGCCCCAGATCGAGGTCTCCTTCGACATCGACGCCAACGGCATCGTCCACGTCTCGGCCAAGGACCGCGGCACCGGCAAGGAGCAGTCCATGACCATCTCCGGCGGCTCCGCCCTGCCCAAGGAGGACATCGACCGCATGGTCAAGGAGGCCGAGGCTCACGCCGAGGAGGACAAGAAGCGCCGCGAGGACGCTGAGACCCGCAACTCCGCCGAGCAGCAGGCCTACTCCATCGAGAAGCTCCTCAAGGACAACAAGGACAAGCTGCCCGAGGACGTCCACTCCGAGGTCTCCGAGGCCGTCGCCGACCTCAAGAAGGCCCTCGAGGGTGACGACATCGAGCCGGTCAAGACCGCTCAGGAGAAGCTGAGCTCGGTGGCCCAGAAGGTCGGTGAGGCCCTCTACCAGGCCGACGCCGCCGCCCAGGCCGCGGGTGACGCCGCCTCCGCCGCCGGTGGCTCCACGTCCTCCGACGACGAGGACATTGTGGACGCCGAGATCGTTGACGAGGAGGACTCCAAGTGACCTCGGCAGGTCCCACCCCTGAGGACGAGGGCATCGACCCCGAGCTCCAGGCGGCCGTCGAGTCGGCCTTCGAGGAGGTGTCCGACGACGTCCGCGAGGAGCTCGCCCAGGGCGCGTCCGAGGGCGAGGCCGGCCAGGCCGACGCCGCCTCCGAGGAGGCGGCGGGGGAGGACCTCTTGGCCCAGGCTCAGGCCCAGGCCGCTCAGGCGGCCGACGACCTGGCCCGGACCCGGGCGGACCTCTACAACCTCCAGCAGGAGTACCAGGGGTTCGTGCGCCGCTCCCGTGAGGGCGCGGCCTCCCACCGGGACGCTGGTGCGGCCGGCGTCGTCGAGGCCCTCATCCCGGTCCTCGACGAGATCGAGCTGGCCCGCCAGCACGGCGACCTGACCGGCACCTTCGAGACCACGGCCGGCAAGCTCGAGACGATCCTGGCCGAGAAGTACTCCCTGGAGCGCTTCGGCGCCGTGGGCGAGGTCTTCGACCCCACGCTGCACGAGGCCCTCATGGCCACCGAGTCTAGCGAGGTCACTGAGCCCACCATCGCCGCGGTCCTCCAGCCTGGATACCGCCTGGGTGAGCGCGTTGTGCGCGCCGCCCGCGTCCAGGTCGCCAACCCGGCCTGATACCCACCGCACCACTCACCTCGGCCCGACGGCGGACCCGAGCCAGCAGCTCTGGCCGGTCCGGGTCCGCCGTCGGACCGACAGGTGCACCGGGACGCCCGAGGCCCCAGGGCCGAGGTGCCCCCATCTTCAGCTTCAGTAAGGAAACCCCACGATCACCCAGATAAGGAGGCGGTGACGCGACCATGGCCAGTCAGGACTGGATGACCAAGGACTTCTACGCGGTCCTCGGCGTGAGTAAGGACGCCGACGCCGCCGCAATCAAGAAGGCCTACCGCACACTCGCAAAGAAGTACCACCCCGACCGCAACCCCGACGACGCCGCGGCGGCCGAGAAGTTCAAGGAGATCGGAGAGGCCTACGCCGTCCTGTCCGACGAGGCCGAGCGCAAGCAGTACGACGCGATCCGCTCCATGGCCGGAGGCGGCGCCCGCTTCCAGGCCGGAGGCCCGGGAGGGGCCGGCGGCGCCGGCTTCGAGGACATCTTCTCCTCCATGTTCGGCGGCCAGGGCGGCAGTGTCCGCTTCGAGACCGGCGGCTCCGCAGGCGAGCCCGACCTCGACGACCTGCTGCGCATGTTCGGCGGCACCCCCAGCCCCACCCGCTCCGGCGGCCGCTCAGGCCCCTTCGGGTTCGGCGGCTTCACCCCCCAGCCCCGCCCGCAGAAGGGCGCCGACGTCCTGACCTCGGCCGCGCTGGACCTGCGCGACGCCGTCGCCGGGACCACGGTGGAGCTCACCGCGGACGGACGCACCATGAAGGTCCGCATCCCGGCGGGCGTGCGCGACGGCCAGAAGATCCGCCTGCGCGGCAAGGGCCGAGCCGGCCTGAACGGCGGCGAGAACGGCGACATGGTGGTGACCATCAGCATCAAGAAGCACCCCGTGTACTCCGTTGACCCGGTCGACGGCACCAACCTGCGCATGGACCTGCCGGTCACCCTGCGTGAGGCGGCCCTGGGCGCCACGGTCGAGGTCCCCCTGCTCGACGGCGGCACCTCCAAGATCAAGATCAAGCCCGGCACCTCCTCGGGCACCGTCATGCGCCTGCGCGGCAAGGGCGCCACCACCCGCAAGAAGACCGGCGACCTGCTGGTGACCATCGAGGTGGCCGTCCCCAAGAAGCTCTCCAAGGCCGCCAAGGAGGCGCTCAACGCCTTCGACGAGGCCATGGGTGACACCGACCCGCGGGCCACCCTCATGGAGGAGGCGGCGACGTGAGCCGGCGCCGGGCCGGGCAGGGCCTGGGATACCTGGCCGACGACGCCGCCGAGCGCGCGGTCTACGTGGTCTCGGTGGCGGCCGAGCTTGCCGGGATGCACCCCCAGACCCTGCGCCAGTACGACCGGCTCGGACTGGTCAGCCCCGCCCGGACTAGCGGGCGGGGCCGGCGCTACTCCCACCGCGACGTCGAGCGCCTGCGCCGCATCCAGTCCTTGTCCCAGGAGGGCATCAACCTCGAGGGCATCCGCCGCATCCTCGCCCTGGAGGCCCGCGTGGAGGAGCTGGAGGCGGACAACGCCCGCATGCGCAGCCGCGAGGCCGTCGTCCAGCGGATCTTCGCGGCGGCCGCTGACGGCGAGGTTCAGGTCGTCGCGCCCGGTCGCCAGGGCCGCGGACCCGCCGCGCGCCACCCCGAGGCGGGGCGCGCACGCGCCGGTGCGACGGGGACAGCGGGCACTGCGGGAGGCGTGAGCACCGCTCTCGTGCCCATGGGTCGGTGGCGCTGACTGGCACTGACGGGGACTGGCGAGCGCCGGCGGGCAATGACGAGCGCCGGCGGGCAATGATGAGCGCCGGCGGGCTCTGGACTCGGGCACTGATACGGCACTGAGCCCGTCAGCCACTGAGGCGGGGCCAGCGGACAGCCCCCGCACCTCATTCTCCGGGCGGATGCCGTCGGTCTACAACCGCCCGTAAGGTTCCGCTCATGCGGATGACAACCTCCTTCACCGGTTCACGGGGCGTGCGATACCCCGCCCCAGACGTGGCCCGTGGCTTCATGCTCCTGCTCATCGCGGTCGCCAACGTTCCGTCATGGAACAAGATGCCCAACGGGGCCGAACCGCCGGTGTCCTCCGTTGACGGCTGGTGGATGTTCGTCCGCACGCTGCTGGTGGACCACCGGGCCTACCCGCTGTTCGCGATGCTCTTCGGCTTCGGGCTCATGACCATGATCAACCGACGCATCGCCTCCGGGACCCAGACCTACCTCGCTTCCCTTCCCGGCGCGCCGGAGGGCCGCGAGCCGATGCCGCACGAGGCGGCCTGGGCCCGCGAGATGGCCACCATTGACGCCTACCGCCTGGTGCGGCGCCGCGGCTGGTGGATGCTCCTGTTCGGATTCGTCCACGGCCTCGTCTTCCCCGGTGACATCATCGGCGCCTATGGGCTGGTCGCCGTCCTCCTGGCCAACCTGCTGGCCCGTAAGAACTACGCGGCGCTCTACCTCACCGGGGGCATCATCTCCGTGCTGGCGCTGGGGACGTATCTGGCCTCCGGGACCCTGTCGGGCGGCGACACCCTGACGGCCTCCGGGGAGCAGTCGGTCTCGCTCACAGCGGCACTGCTCTGGGTCGGCAGCAACATCGTGCAGTGGGTCATCGTGCTGGTCGTGCAGGTCCTCATTGCCCTCATCATTCCCGCCGTGGTGATCGGCGCCCGCCTGGCCGACACCGACATCCTCACCCAGCCGGAGCGGCACCGTCGCTTGCTGATCTCGGTGGGCCTGGGCGGTTTGGCGCTGGGGGCGCTCGCGGCGTTCCACGGCGCGCTGACGCTCGCGACGTCGATACAGCGCTGGCCGACGGACTTCGCCGCCACAGAGTTCTTCGGTCTGGCCGGCGCCTGCGGCTGGCTGGCACTGCTGGTGCTGTACGCCGGCGGACCCAGGCCGGATGGTCGGCTCACGGGGCTGCGCCGGCTCGCCTCCGCCGTCGGCCGCCGCTCCATGACCGTGTACCTGAGCCAGACGATCCTGTTCGGCATCATCTTCGGCATCATTCCGCTCCTGGTGACGGGCAGGCGCCTGTGGATGGGGCAGGCCGCGGCCGCCCTCGTCGCCCTGGGTGTCTGGCTGGCAACCGTGGTCCTGTGCCTCCTGCTGGAGCGCGGTGGTCATGCCGGCCCCTTCGAGACCCTGCTGCGCACCGCCGTCGCCCGCAGCGAGCGC
>NZ_KV810930.1:58187-75839 GCF_001812965.1 Actinomyces sp. HMSC075C01 | reverse complement strand
TGCTGCGCACCGCCGTCGCCCGCAGCGAGCGCAGGAGGACGCCGGCGCCCCCGCCCGCCGTCTGGCCCGGGATGCAGCCGGGGCCGTGGCCAATGATGCAGATGGGAGTCCAGCCGGGAGCGCCGGTGCCGATGCAGCCGGGCATGCCGCCAGCGGCTCAGCCGGGAGTCCAGCCGGAGGCACCGGTCCAACCGGGCATGCCGCCTGCGCCCCGGCCGGGAGCTCAGCCTGCCCCCTGAGCCGGCCCCGCCCCGGGGCCGTCCGCCGGAAGAATGGCTGGGCACCAGGCTCCTCCTTTCGGTGGAGACGATCTCGGCGCTTAAGGCGGACGTCGCGGAACCACTGGTTTTCATACGGTCGAGTCATGAACACGACGACTTCCTCCGCGACCTCATTCAACGGTTCCCGCGGCCTGCGATACCCCGCCCCCGACGTGGCTCGCGGCTTCATGCTGCTGCTCATCGCCCTGGCCAATGTGGGGTTCTGGGTGGCAGGCCCCAAGGGCCGTGCGCTATCGACCGTCGACAGGACCTGGGCCTTCATGCGCGCCCTGTTCATCGACCAACGCGCCTACCCGCTGTTCGCACTGCTCTTCGGCTTCGGGCTGGCCACCATGGTCAACCGTCGCATGGCATCGGGCATCGACGTCTACTGCCGGCAGCTGACCGGCGGGCTGCGGGCGCCGTCGGCGGCTGAGCTCGACCAGGCCCGGGAGCAGGCCACCATCGACGCCCGCCGCCTCGTGCGGCGCCGCGGCCTGTGGATGGTCCTGTTCGGGCTCCTCCACGGCGCCTTCTTCCCCTCGGAGATCATCGGCACCTACGGCATCGTCGCCGTCGTCTTCGCCGGGTGGTTCGCCCACAAGCACCACAAGCGCCAGCTGGCGGTGTGCGCCCTGGTCATTCTGTCCCAGATCGTGCCGGTGGTCCTGGCCATGCTCTTCGGTCCCGGCGGTGAGGCGGCCGCCGCCGGGGCGGGGCCCGCTGCCCCGGCGGCTGCGGCAGCCACCGGCGCAGGTGAGTCCGTGGCGTCAGCGCTGCCCTGGTTCGTGACCAACGTGAATGACTGGTTCTTCACCGCCCTGGGTGCGGCCTTCACCACGATGATTCTTCCCGCAGCCTTCCTGGGTGCCCGCCTGGCCGACACCGACCTCATCTCCCACCCCGAGCGCCACCGCGGTCTGCTGACGGTGGCCGGGATCGGCGGCCTGGCCCTGGGGGCGCTCGGCGCGCTTCACGAGCTCCTGGCCCCGCTCGCCAGTGCTCAGGCCTGGGCGGCCGACTCCGCCTTGATCATGGTCCTGGGCCTGGCCGGGGGCTGCGGCTGGCTCGCCGTCCTGACCCTCTACGCCGGCGGGCCGACGGCGGACAACCGGCTGACCGGCCTCAAGTGGCTGCTGTCCAACGTGGGGCGCCGCTCCATGACCGCCTACCTGTCCCAGACGGTCATGTTCGCCAGCATCTTCGTCATCGCGCCGCGGCTGACCGGGAGGCCCCTGGAGCTGGGGTTGGCGGCATCCGCCGCGGTGGCGGTGATGGTGTGGCTGACGACCGTGGTCCTGTGCGCGGTGCTTGAACGGCTCGGCATGCCCGGTCCCTTCGAGGTCCTGCTGCGCACCGCCGTCGCCCGCAGCGAGCGCAGCCGTACGAACCCGTTTCCCCAGCAGGTCCCCGATCAGCGCACGGACCAGCTCCTCGGCCAGCCGATGAGCGCCCCGGCGTCGCCCGCCCTGTGGCACGCGCGGGTCCCCGTCACCCCGGTTCCTGCGGGAGCCTGAGAGCGGGGCGGGTGCCCGACGCCATCGAGAGTGGGCTGAGCCCTGGTTCTCCCGGGAGGACCAGGGCTCAGCCCATCCTCCCGGGAGGAGAGGATTGGCCCGTCACGATGGCTCTGCCGGTGGGCGCCTCCAGCATCTACGGCCTGGCGCGTTGAGACACCGAGGCACGGGTGGGTTCCTCAAGCGATGGGGAGGACTTCCCCCGCGGGCCGGCGGGTGCGTGCCACCACATCCTTCAGGGATTCTGTATGGTGGGGTGGCCCGATGACCGCCGTGATGGCGTGTCAGTGCACCATGTCCTGAGGACTGTGAGTCGCCTCGCAGAATGCGAGGGTTGACCTGATCGTTTCACAGGGCATCGTTGACACGGTAGCCTGCCTGCGTCCCCAACTCTGAAGGAAGCGAACAGCCCTCATGACTCAGCCCCCCAACCCCGGTCAGCCCTTCTACCAGCAGCAGCCCTCGGCCCCGTCGGCTCCGGTCCCGGGGCAGCCCTACCCGCCCCAGCAGCAGTTCCAGGGCGCTCCCGGCGCCCCTGCCGCTCCCGGCGCCCCCGGCCAGCCCTTCGCGCAGGCTCCGGCGGGGGACAGCTTCATGGGCAACCTCTTCGACACCGCCAAGCCCTTCGCCGAGAAGTTCGGCAAGGTGGTCTTCTACATCGCCGCCATCGCCCTGGTCGTGAGCTGGCTCTACTCGGCTTACAAGGCCGGCGACCTCACCGGTGGCCACGACATCCAGCTGGAGGGCGGGAACTTCAACTTCGGCAGGTTCCTGCTGAGCCTGCTCTTCGACGCCCCCTGGGTCGTCGCTGAGATCGGCCTCATCCGCCTCTTCATCGAGCTGGTCATCAACTCCGGCAAGAAGAACTAGTCGCTGCCCGGCGGAGTCTCGTCTCCGCCGCAGCCAGCTGCTCGACCCTGACGGTCGCCGGCCCGCGTGGCCGGCGACCGTCAGTCGTTGGGGTCGGCTGTACGGACACCGGGTTGCCTGTGTGGCCGAGTCCGGGGCCATGGCGGCGGAGCCAGACGTTCTCACCTCGGGGCCGGCCTCGCCTTCCTCTTTGGCCCCTTCCGGCTCCCGCGCAGGGGCCGGGAGGGCATGGTTCGACGTCGGCTCCGGCCCGCCTCGTCGCCAGGTTGGCCTACTGCACGAGGGTCGGGGTGCACTGGCCAGGGGTTGTGCGTACTGCACGAACCCCCGACCCCCGTGAAGTACACCCGACCCTCTTCCAGTAGCACCCGACCCTCGTGCATTGCGCACCCATGACACCGGGAACCATGTGGATGGCCGCGTCCGCTCCTCTGCGGGTCAAGTGAGCGACGACGATCAGGTCCGCCCCGCCGTCGGTGTCGTGAGGCGCTTTGACCCCCGAAGCTCTCAGCGGTCACGAGGCGGCAGCATGGTTGGAATCCGCTGCGCTTGAGGCGTTCTCGGCCTGACCCACCGGCAGCTCGAGGACGGCCGTCAGCCCGCCGTCGGGGTTGGCGCTCAGGCGCAGCTCGCCGCCGTGCGCGGTGGCCACGGCCGTGACGATGGCCAGGCCCAGCCCGTGCCCGGAGCCCCGGGTCCGTCCCCGCCCCTCGCCGCGGACGAAGGGCTCGCGCAGGGACTCCACGCTCTCGGCCGCCACCACGGGGCCCTCGTTGCGGATCGTCAGGCGCACGCCGTCGTCCAGACGCGCCATGCCCACCGTGATGCGGCCGCCCTCGATGTTGTAGCGGGCCGCATTGCGCAGCAGGTTGGAGACGCTCTGGCGCAGCAGCACCGGATCCCCGGGGACCCGGGCGGGCAGCAGGTGGGTGGAGACGTGAAGGTGGTGCTCGGCGACCTCTGGAGCGATGAGGCCCAGGGCGTCACGGACCGTGGCCTCCATGTCCACGTCCTCGTGGGCCAGTTTCCCGGACTGGGCGTCAGCCAGGTCCAGCAGGGCGTCGATCGTCTCCCGGTTGGCGCGGTTGGTCTCCAGCACCCGGATCAGTACCCGGCGCAGATCCTCGGCCGAGGCCTGTGGGTCGGACAGGGCGACGTCGATCATTGTCTGCGTGGTGGCCAGGGGAGTGCGCAGCTCGTGGGAGGCATTGGCCGCGAACCGGCGGTGGACGGAGAAGGACCGCTCCAGGGAGGCCAGCATGTTGTCGAAGATGTCCGCCAGATCGTGGATCTCGTCGCGCGGGCCGGACAGGTCCAGCCGCTGACTGAGGTCGCCCGAGGCGGCGCGCTTGGCGGCCGCATTCATCGAGGACAGCGGCTGCAGCATCCGTCCCGCCAGGATCCATCCGACGGTCCCGGAGAGCACCACGAGCAACGCCAGCGCGCCGACGGCCGAGCGCATGATGCTGCTGAGCAGATCGAACAGGTTCGTGTCCACCTTGGCGGCCTCGCCGACCTGCGAGACCGGCACGGCGGCGGTCTCCCCGACCGGGTCGCCGATCTGGATGCTCAGCGTGACGTAGCGCGTGTAGAAGTAGACCAGGGCGATGAGGACCACGCCGGCGGCCGTCACCATCCCGGCGTAGGTCAGGGTCAGACGGGCCCGGATACTCAGGTGCCGGGCGCGACGCATGTGCTCCCGGCGACCCGACCGAGCGTCGTGGGCTTCACGAGCGCCGTGAGGCCCGTTGCCGGCGCCCGGCCGCGCCGCGTCGTCGGCCCGAGTCTGCGCAGCCCCCACCCCACTCATGCGCTGAACCTGTAGCCCGCGCCGGGAACCGTCTGGATCACGCGCGGCTCACCGAGTTTGCGACGCAGGTGGGAGATCGTCACCCGCGTGGAGTTGGTGAAGGGGTCGGCGTTGGCGTCCCAGGCCTTCTCCAGAAGCGTCTCGGCGCTGAGGACCCCGCCCTCGGCCTCCATGAGGACCTGAAGGACCGCGAACTCCTTGGGACTGAGGTGAATGAAGCGCCCATCGCGGTAGACCTCCCGGCGGAAGGGATCCAGGCGCACCCCGTGGGCCTCGAGGACCGGGGTGCGCGCCGGCTGGCTGCGTCGCCCCAGGGCCCGCAGCCGGGCCACCAGCTCAGGGAACTCGAAGGGCTTGGTGAGGTAGTCGTCCGCCCCCAGCTCGAAACCGCCCACGCGCGCGTCCAGCGTCCGGGACGCGGTGAGCATGAGGACCCGCGTGCTGGGGTAGTCGCGCACCACCCGCCGGCAGACCTCGTCGCCGTGGACCACGGGCAGGTCCCGGTCCAGGACGATGATGTCGTAGTCGTTGATCTCCACCTGCTCCAGGGCGCTGGCCCCGTCGCCGACGACGTCAACGGCCATCGCCTCACGCCGCAGCCCTGTGGCGATGGCCTCAGCCAGGTACTCCTCATCCTCCACGACGAGCACGCGCATTGC
The DNA here is from genome assembly GCF_001812965.1 of Actinomyces sp. HMSC075C01. NCBI lineage: Bacteria > Bacillati > Actinomycetota > Actinomycetes > Actinomycetales > Actinomycetaceae > Actinomyces > Actinomyces sp. HMSC075C01. Next base: position 70,723 of record NZ_KV810930.1, on the reverse strand, counting down.
CCTGCCTCCTTCACTGTGGTGTCTTCGGCCGGTCCCTGAGCGAACCAGCCCCCGTGTTGCCACAACATAAGCGAAATTGTGAATCCCATGGCAACACCGCTCCCGGTTGGCTGTTCCCCGAACGAACGGACGCCACCGCGCCCCGACCCACGTAAGCCGAAAGGACCCCTCCCATGAAGCAGCCCCTCAACACCCGGATCCTCACCCGCGCCGCCGCGGTGCTGACCTGCGCCGTGTGCGCCGTCGGGCTCATGACCGGATGCTCCCAGGGCTCGAAGGCGGACTCGGCCGCCTCCGCCTCCGCCACCAGCGGGGACGACTACCTGCTCAAGATGGCCAAGTGCATGCGCGACAAGGGCATTGACGTCTCCGACCCCGACTCCAACGGCAACGTGCAGTTCCCCGACAACGAGGCCGCTAACAAGGCCGCCCAGGAGTGCGAGCAGACCGTCGGCCCCGCCCCCGGCACCGAGGACCTCGCCAAGCCCGAGACGCAGCAGGACCTGGTCAAGGCCGCCGAGTGCCTGCGTAATGAGGGATACGACGTGCCCGACCCCGAGGCCGGCAAGGGCATCCAGCTCAACGGCGATATCCCCCAGGACGTCATGAGCAAGTGCTTCTCCCAGGTCGGTAGCAAGTGACGCCGCGCCCCTCCGGGCGCCAACAGACCACAGGCTCGCGCGGCCCGGCTGCCGCGCAGACACACACTCAGACAGGCAGACACATGGATCAGACCACCACCTCCACGCAGGCCGACGACGGCTCGACCGGCACCGCGGACAAGCCGGCGGGTATGGCCCACCGCACCCGACGCCGGGCCTTCCTGGCCATGGGGGCCGCCGCGATCCTGGCTACGGGCGCTGGTGCAGGCGCCTTCGCCTCCAGATCGGGCCCCTTCGCGGCCAAGGCCAAGCCGACGACGTCGACCTTCAACGGCGCCACCGACACCATCACCAAGGGGGACCTCCAGGGGCACACCTCCGTGACCGGTACCCTGCGCTACTCCGACTCGCGCAAGTTCAAGTCGGGCTTCGAGGGCGTTCTCATCCAGGTGCCCGACTCCGGGACCGTCCTGACCCAGGGGGACGTCCTCTACCGCACGGGCTCCGGGACCGCCTACCTCATGCGTGGCTCCCTGCCCGCCTGGCGCAACTTCGAGGCCGGCATGGAGGACGGCGAGGACATTCGCCAGCTCGAGACGGCTCTGAGGGACCTGGGGTACTTCGACTACGATCCCGACGACCACTTCAGCTGGGCCACCACCAGCGCCATCATGAAGTGGCAGAAGGACCTCGACCTGCCCCAGACCGGGACCATCCCACTGGGACGGGTAGTCTTCGCCCCCGGGGACCTGCGCGTGGGGAAGGTCGCTGCCCGGGTGGGGGACCGCGTCGCCGCCGACACCGAGCTCTTCGACGTCACCTCCACCACCCAGGTGGTCGACGCCAACATCAAGCTCTCCGACCAGAAGCTCGCCGTCGCCGGCACCGCCGTGACCATCAAGCTGCCCGACGCCAAGACCACTCAAGGGAAGATCACCTCCGTGGGCACCCCCACCGAGAAGTCCTCCGGCTCCGAGTCAGGTTCCGGTTCCGGCTCAGGTTCCGGCTCCGGCTCCAGCGAGTCCAAGGAACGAATCATCCCCATCACCGTCACCCTCACCGACGCCTCGGCGACCACCAACTTCCAGGAGGTCTCCGTCACCGTCGACCTGCCCAGCGAGAAGCGCACGGGTGTCCTGTCGGTGCCGGTCGGGGCCCTGCTGGCCCTGAGCGCCGACCAGTACGGCGTCGAGATCGTCGAGTCCGGCGGCACCACCCGCAAGGTGCCGGTCACCATTGGGCTGTTCGCCGGCGGGCGCGTGGAGATCTCCGGTGAGGGCATCTCCGAGGGACAGCGAGTGGTGGTGCCGCAGACATGAGCCGCATCCTGTCCCTGCGCGACGTGAAGCGCACCTACGGGGAGCCGCCCGTGGCCGCCTGCGCGGGCGTGAGCCTGGAGATCGACTACGGCGAGTTCGTCGCCATCGTCGGCCCCTCCGGCTCGGGCAAGTCCACGCTCCTCAACCTCATCGGCACCCTGGACCGGCCCAGCTCCGGCACCGTCGAGATCGACGGCGTCGACGTCGGCTCCCTGTCCGACGCCAAGCTCTCGGCCCTGCGGGCCAGCCGCATCGGCTTCGTCTTCCAGCAGTTCCACCTGGCCGACGGCGTCAACGCGGTCGACAACGTCGCCGACGGCCTGCTCTACAGCGGGGTCCCCCGCTCCGAGCGGCGCCGACGCGCCCGGGCCGCCCTGGAGCGCGTCGGCCTGGCCCACCGGCTCGACCACCGCCCCCACCAGATGAGCGGCGGCGAGCGCCAGCGCGTGGCCATCGCCCGGGCCGTCGTCGGCGAGCCCCCACTGCTGCTGGCCGACGAGCCCACCGGAAACCTCGACTCCACCTCCGGGGCCTCGATCGTCGAGCTCCTCCACGAGCTCCACGCCCAAGGCACCACGATCATCGTCATCACCCACGACAACGAGCTGGCCGCCCAGCTCCCGAGGCAGATCGCCATCCGCGACGGCCGCATCGTGGGGGACTCAAGCCTGAAGGAGATCGTCCATGACGACGTCTACGCTCCGGCGTGACCGGTCCACGGCCGAGCGGGCCGGCAACGCCCCGGCCCGGCGGCTCCAGCGCTCGCGGCTGCGCCTGGCCGACGTGCTGCGCCTGGGAGGCACCGGTATCAAGGCCCGCCCCACCCGCGCCTTCCTGTCCGCACTGGGGATCGCCATCGGTATCGCCGCCATGATCTCGGTGGTGGGCATCTCGGCCTCCAGCCGCGCCCAGCTCTCCGCCCAGCTCGACTCGCTGGGGACCAACCTGCTGACGGCCACCGCCGGCCAGGACCTGTTCGGCAACTCCTCCTCCCTGCCGCAGGACAGCGTCGGCAAGGTCCGCCTCATCGACAACGTCCAGAGCGCCTCGAGTACCGGGCTGGTCAAGAACTCGCTGGTCTACCGCACTCCGCTCATCGACAAGAACGCCTCCGGCGGCATCACCACCCTGGCCGCGGACAAGTCGCTGCTCGACGTCGTGGCCGGCCAGGTGGACAAGGGCACCTGGCTCAATGAGGCCACCAGCAAGTACCCGGCCACGGTCCTGGGGCAGACGGCGGCCCAGCGCCTCGGCGTCGTCTCGCCGGGAACCAAGGTGTGGATCGGCGGCAACTGGTTCACCGTGGTCGGCATCCTCAAGCCGGTGGTGCTGGCTCCCGAGCTCAACAACGCCGCCCTCATCGGTCAGGGCGTGGCCAGTAACCTGCTGGGGCACGACGCCAAGCCGACGACGGTCTACACGCGCAGTCAGGACGCCGCCGTCCCCACGGTGCGCAAGGTGCTGGCGCCGTCGATCTCACCGCAGGCCCCCAACGAGGTCAAGGTCTCGCGCCCCTCGGACGCGCTGGAGGCCAAGAACGCGGCCGACAAGGCCTTCACCGGCCTGCTGCTGGGCGTGGGCTCGATCGCCCTGCTCGTCGGCGGCATCGGGGTGGCCAACACGATGATCATCTCGGTGCTCGAGCGCCGTCGGGAGATCGGGCTGAGGCGGTCCCTGGGCGCGATGCGCGGACATATCCTCGTGCAGTTCATGACCGAGGCGCTGCTGCTGGCCTCCCTGGGCGGTGCCCTGGGCTGCATCATCGGGATCGGGGTGACTGCCGGGATGTCGGCCGCCAACGGCTGGCCCTTCTCCCTGCCAGTGGTCGCCGTCGCCGGTGGGCTGGGCATCACCATCGCCATCGGCGCCCTGGCCGGCGTGTACCCGGCGGTTCGGGCCTCCCGCACTCCTCCGACCGCCGCGCTCAACGCGCAGTAGGCGAGCGCCGCCGGCCCGAGGGGAGGCCGATGAGACATCCCGGTGGGAGACAACTGGGCCCCGCGGTGGCGGCACCGGACTGTGGCGGCCGGTGCTTGAGAGAAATGGGGAGAGCCCAGTTGGCCGGGATCGCGTGAGGGCCCCGCACTGAACTGTGCGGGGCCCTCACTCCTGCGATCAGAAGACCGCGGTGCCTGGGGTCAAGCAGGCTCTCAGCCGGATCACTCCGTGCCGAGCTTGCCGTCGACGGCGTCGCGGGCGGCGTCGATCTTGTCGTCGTACTTGCCGCCGGTCGCCTTCTTGGCAGCACCGGCTGCGGCGTCCAGCGCCTTGTCGCTGATCGCCTCGGCCTTGTCGGAGCTGAGAGCGTCACCGGCCTTCTTCGCCAGGTCATCAAGTCCCATCTGTGTCTCCTTCCGTCGGGTGGCCAGACGTCGGATGACGACGGCCTCGCCTGAATAGTGCCAGGTTTGCGCACCTGCGTCATCTAAGGGCGGCTCGGCCGCAGGCCTGAGGGAGGGGATTGTGCCGGAGGTGCCGTGTGGGAGGGGGACGTTGCGCGCGGCCGGCCTCCGGACTGCTGTGGGGACGGCGCCTCACCACTGCCAGGTGGGGCGGGTGGGGGAGCCTGCGGCGTCGGCCAGGAGGACGGCCTCACGCACACGGCGGGTCAGGAGGGACAGGACGAGCCGGTAGGAGTCCTCGACCATGCCGGCGGCCTCGTCCGCCCGGTAGTCGGGGCTGGTGAGGTCGATGCTCACCCAGTGCCGCTTGGACTGGTGGAAGCCCGGTTCCACCCACTCGAAGGCGGCCCGCACGGCGACGACGTCCTCGGGGTCGAGCTTGACATTGGCCAGGAGGCGGCCGTCGGTGTGGGGGATGAGCAGCAGGAAAAGACGGGGGCCCACCGAGGCGACGGGGATGTCCCACTCGGGCTTGTGCCCCGCCCAGGTGCCGGGCAGCGTGGCCGCCTTGGCCAGGAGCTCGTCGCGGCGGGCGGTCACGGTGGCCTCGTCGACGCGCGTGGAGAGCCCGTCGGGGCGAGGACTGCGGTGGAGCGGTGCGGTCATCGACGTCGAGCCTACGGTCTCCCCCTCGGCCGGGGACACCCTGCGCGCCCAGGTGCAAACCACTCCGGGCGGGGACACCCTGCGCGCCTGGGGACAGGATTGCTGTCCCCGACGGCGTCGAATGCCCCCGGCTGGGAGGGATAGTCCCCGACGGCGTGGAGTGTCCCCGCCCGGAGCGGACCGCGCCCGACTGTGCTCAGTGGATCGTGTCGAGGATCGTGTTGCTGATCTGCTTCGCCTCTTCCGCAGAGCCGGCGGACACGTAGATCGACGCGTAGTCGCTGGGACCGCCCGAGGACTTCGAGGTCGGAACCATGATGAGGGTCCCATAAGCCTTGTTGCCGGCCACTTCCAGCGTGTAAGCCGCCACCGCGGCTTCTCCTGTCGCGGTCTGCTTGGTGGAGTACTCCGTGAGGGTTGCGCTCTGCCGGGTGAGGAGTGACGTGACCTCATTCTCGGGAGGGGTGGAGTTCAGAGGCAGGGTCTGAGAGGCCATGTTGACGTTGTTGTAGAACCCGGTGGCGCCGGCTTCCTTGGCGCGGTAGACGATGTCGAACGCGACGTTCTGCTGGTCGAGCCTGGCGGCGTCGATGCCCATTGACTGGGCGACCTTCTCCTTCTCCGCGGAGTCGAGGTTCTTGAGGTCCTGCCAGTCCTTCGGGACGGCGAAGGTGAGGCTGACGCTGGTGCCGGAGACTTCCTGGCTGTCGGCGGGGATCGGCTTCGCCGACGCGTCGGACTGACTGGACGAGGTGCTGCTGGCGGAGGCCTTGTCGCCGGCCTTGTCGGTCTTGTCCGCCTTGGCGTCCTTCTTGCTGTCCTTGGTGTCGGCCTTGTCCGATGCTGACGAGCTGTCGGAGGCGGCTGACCTGGAGGAGCTGGAGCCCCCAGTGCTCTGAGAGCAGGCGGTCAGAACGGGGGTGGCGGTCAGGGCGAGGCCGGCCAGTAGCATTGCGGCGGTGCGTACGGATTTCATGATGCTCCAGTGTGTGAGTGCGAGTGGGATAGTTATTGCTGAGAATACTCGATGAGGATGATTCCCCATCGTGGACTGAAGGCGGGGCTCGCGGTGGCCGGGCTGTGACAGGCTCACCGTCGCCCCTGCCCGTCAGCGGGCCGTCGTGAGGATGGTGGACACGATGGTGTTGACCTCCTGCTCGTTGCCGGCCGTCACGGCGATGCGCACGTAGGTGCCCGACGACGTCGGAACGGCCACGACTGCGCCGGCCGTCTGGGCGCCCTGAACCTGCGCGGTCGAGGTGTCGACAGCGGCCTGCCCGTAGGTGGACTGCTTGGTGGAGTAGCCCGTCGGCGTGCCTCCCTGCCGGGTGATGGTCTCATCCAGGCTCTCCTGGGACGGGGGTGTGGAGGAGGTCTCGGCCTCCTTGGCGACCGCGACGCTGTTGAAGGAGATGCCGCCGCTCTGTGAGAACCGGCCGTAGAAGGCGTCGGTGCTGCTCAGGCGCTGGGTGAGGGTGGAGGGATCCACCCCCTGAGCCCGGGCGAGCAGCGCCTTCTGGGCCTCGGGAAGGGCATTGAGGTCCTGCCAGTCCTCGGGAATCGCGAAGGTGAGGCCGGATGTCGGTGCGGTGACCGCCTGGTGGCCCGCCGGGATGGAGGGGGTGGCGCTGCCGGAGGCGCTCGTGCCGCCCCCGCTCGACGAGGTTGCCGCGGCCATGGGTGCCGAACCGGTCGCTGTGGCCGAGCCCGCCGACGAGGAGCTGGTCTGCGAGCAGCCCGCCAGGATGAGGATGGTGGCCAGAGCCAGGGTGGCGCGCGTGGTTCTCATGATGTCTCCGGGGTGAGGACGTGATCGTGATGTGACCATAGCGGCGGCGTCGAACAGCGGTGTTTCAGGCGGTTGGTTGGCATGTCGCGGGTGGGCGCGATGACCGACGGGATTCCAGCGACAACGGCCCGCGGAGTAGCCCACGTCACTGCCGGTCCTGGAAGTTGAGTGGAATAGACTCAACTCTGTGAAGGTTGTGGTGACCAGAAGACACAAGACGTCACCACCTCGTGAAGGAGATCCGCATGGACACCAACTACACCACCAAGTCGCAGGAGGCGATCTCCGGCGCGATGCAGGCCGCCGCCGCGGCCGGCAACCCTCAGATCGAGCCCGCGCACCTGCTCATCGAGCTCCTCTCCCAGCCCGACGGCGTCGCCGCCGGACTTCTGGCCGCCGTCTGCCCTGACACAGCGGCCCGCCAGGCCGTCGGCGCCTCCGCGCGCCGCATCCTCACCCAGCTGCCCGCCTCCTCGGGCTCCTCCATGACCCAGCCCCAGCCCTCACGCTCCCTGCTGGCCGCCCTGGATGCCGCCTCGACGGTCGCCAAGGAGCTGTCCGACGAGTACATCTCCACCGAGCACCTGCTCATCGGCCTGGCCAAGGGCGACACCTCCGGCTCCGCCCCCACCGTGGCCCGCATCCTGGCCGACGCCGGCGCCACCCCGGACGCCCTTGTCAAGGCCCTGCCCCAGGTCCGCGGCTCCTCCCGCGTCACCTCCGCCAACCCCGAGGGCACCTACAAGACCCTCGAGAAGTACGGCACCGACCTCACCGAGGCCGCCCGGGAGGGCCGCCTCGACCCAGTCATCGGCCGCGACGCCGAGATCCGCCGCGTCGTGCAGGTCCTGTCCCGGCGCACCAAGAACAACCCCGTCCTCATCGGTGAGCCGGGCGTCGGCAAGACCGCCGTCGTCGAGGGCCTGGCCCAGCGCATCGTCGCCGGCGACGTCCCCGAGTCCCTGCGCGGCAAGCGCCTCATCGCCCTGGACCTGTCCGGGATGGTGGCCGGCGCCAAGTACCGCGGTGAGTTCGAGGAGCGCCTCAAGGCCGTCCTCAAGGAGATCAAGGACTCCGACGGCGAGGTCATCACCTTCATCGACGAGCTGCACACCGTCGTCGGCGCCGGCGGCGGCTCCGAGGGCGCCATGGACGCCGGCAACATGCTCAAGCCCATGCTGGCCCGCGGCGAGCTGCGTATGGTCGGCGCCACCACCCTGGACGAGTACCGGGAGAACATCGAGAAGGACCCCGCCCTGGAGCGCCGCTTCCAGCAGGTCTTCGTCGGTGAGCCCAGCGTCGAGGATACCGTCGCCATCCTGCGCGGCATCGCCCCCAAGTACGAGGCCCACCACCAGGTGACCATCTCCGACGGCGCCCTCGTGGCGGCCGCGACCCTCTCCGACCGCTACATCACCGGCCGCCAGCTGCCCGACAAGGCCATTGACCTGGTCGACGAGGCCGCCTCCCGGCTGCGCATGGAGCTTGACTCCAGCCCCGTCGAGATCGACGAGCTGCGCCGTCGCGTGGATCGCATGCGCATGGAGGAGGCCTACCTGGACGAGTCCATCGAGGACGTCTCCACGGCCGACCCCGCCGACGTCGAGCGCCTCGAGCGCCTGCGCGCCGAGCTGGCCGACGCCTCCGAGGAGCTGGCCTCGCTCAACGCCCGCTGGGAGGCCGAGAAGGCCGGCCACAACAAGGTCGGTGAGCTGCGCGCCGCCCTGGACGAGATGCGCACCCGCGCCGACCTGGCCGAGCGCGAGGGGAACTTCGAGGAGGCCGGTCGCCTGCGCTACGGCGACATGCCCGCCCTGGAGCGCCAGATCCGCGAGGCCGAGGCCGCCGACGACGCTGCAGAGCAGGCCGCCGGTGAGCCGATGATCGCCGAGAAGGTCGGCGCCCCCGAGATCGCCGAGGTCGTGGGGGCCTGGACCGGCATTCCCGTGGGCAAGCTCCTCCAGGGTGAGACCGAGAAGCTCCTGACCATGGAGGACGTCATTGGCGAGCGCCTCATCGGGCAGAAGGCCGCCGTGGCCGCCGTCGCCGACGCGGTGCGCCGCTCGCGGGCCGGCATCTCCGACCCCGACCGCCCCACCGGCTCCTTCCTCTTCCTGGGCCCCACGGGCGTGGGCAAGACCGAGCTGGCCAAGGCCCTGGCCGAGTTCCTCTTCGACGACGAGCGCGCCATCGTGCGCATCGACATGTCCGAGTACTCCGAGAAGCACTCCGTGGCGCGCCTCGTGGGTGCCCCTCCCGGGTACGTCGGCTACGAGGAGGGCGGCCAGCTCACCGAGGCTGTGCGGCGTCGGCCCTACTCCGTGGTCCTGCTTGACGAGGTCGAGAAGGCCCACCCCGAGGTCTTCGACATCCTCCTGCAGGTGCTCGACGACGGCCGCCTCACCGACGGCCAGGGGCGCACGGTCGACTTCCGCAACGTCATCCTCGTGCTCACCTCGAACCTGGGTAGCCAGTTCCTCACCGACCCGCTCACCAGCCCCGAGGAGAAGCGCAACGAGGTCATGAGCGTGGTTCAGGCCTCCTTCAAGCCGGAGTTCCTCAACCGCCTCGACGACATCATCGTCTTCGAGGCCCTCTCCAAGGAGGAGCTGGGTGAGATCGTCGACATCCAGCTGGCCCGCATCGCCAAGCGCCTGACAGGCCGGCGCCTGAGCCTGGAGGTGACCGACGCCGCCCGCAGCTGGCTGGCCGACGAGGGCTACGACCCCGCCTACGGGGCCCGGCCGCTGCGCCGCCTCGTCCAGCGCGAGATCGGCGACCGCCTGGCCCGCATGCTGCTGGCCGGGGAGGTCCTCGACGGCCAGAGGGTCGTCGTCGACAAGGTCGATGGCTCCGACGGGCTCACGCTGCGGGCCGAGGGCGAGGCGCACCTGCCGTCGGCCTCCTCGGCGGCGTCGCCGGCCTGAGCTCGGAACCCGGCTGAGGCGGCCGACTGAAGCTGAGGCCGTGCCGAGGCAGCGACAGGTCAGCGACAGGCGCCAGCGATGAGGGGCGGGCCCGCCTGAGTGGTGGGCCCGCCCCCTCTGTGCTGCCAGCACACGCTGCCGGCGTCGTCGTGGGCCTCAGCCGGGCTGGTTGTCCTGGGTGGGCCAGGCGTTGTACACGCAGCCGCCGGCCAGGTCATGGCTCTGCTGGGCCATGAGCGGGGCCTTGAGACCGGCTCCGGCGCAGAACTCGTGCTCGTGGCCGAGGAAGTGGCCCACCTCGTGGTTGGTGACGTAGGTGCGGTAGGAGTCGACGTCGGGGTAGGTGATGGCGCCCCAGTTCCACCGGTCGGAGTTGATGACCACATTGTCCCCGTTGCGGCAGTTCCACATGCCGCCGGTGTCCAGCGGTGAGCACAGGGCGTCGGCGCTGGGCGGCGTGGCGATGTTGAAGGTGAAGTCTGCGCTCGTGGGGTCGGCGACCGGCTGGAAGGAGGTGTTCTGCGCGGTGGGCCAGCCGCGTTCGTCATTGAGGATGCGCTCCACGATGGGGGCTGCCGTCGCGGCGTCGACATGCGTGCCGCCCTCGACCCGCAGCACGTAGCGGTAGACGGTGGCGGCTGCGGGCTGGGAGACGGGCACGGCCGGCGCGATCGTCCAGGTGCCGTTGCCGACGGCGCCGGAGTGCGCGAAGCCCTCGGAGTCCAGCTGCGGGGGCGGGAGAGCCGAGGCCGACGGCGTCGGTGAGGCGGAGGAAGCGGCCGACGCGGACGGCGAGGGCGCGCGGCTGGCGGAGGCCCGGGCGGAGGACTGGGCCGTGGCCTGCGACGCCGTCGCCGACGGCTTGGGGGAGGAGCCCAGCGGCAGGGCGAAACCGGGGTGGAGTCCCCAGGCTCGCAGGCTGACGACGATCAGGGCCAGTGCTACGACGAAGGTCGTTCCGTAGAGGAGCCGGTTGCGGGAGCGTCGGCGCCGCCGCTCCCGACGGGCGATGGTGAGCGCTCGCCGGCTGGCGGGGTCGGGGACGTCCAGCGGACGGCGCTGCGGGGAGCGCCGGCCCTCGGGACTGCGCCGATGACCGGCGGACGCTCGACGGCCTCCGGATGCCGACGACGAGTCGCGGCCGGTCCGGGAGGGGCGCCGCGGCGGCTGCGGGGGCGAAGGGCGCATACGACCATCGTAGGGGCGCTCACCCAACCGACCCACCGGGAGGCACCCCCGCGCGCCCAAGGTCACACGCGGCGTCGGGTCAGGCTCAGACGATCTTGTAGCCGATGTCGGGGGCGAGCGCCTCCAACAGGGCGTAGAGCGTGGCGTCGGCCAGCGGGGCGGTGTCCCTGGGCAGGGCCGGCAGGCTGTCGCGTGCGGGGGAGAACAGCACCGTCATCTCGCCGCCGTTCATCGTCGAGCGGGCGCGCAGGCCGTCGACGTCGGGCAGCTGCTCCCGGATGGCTCGCGCCCAGGTCCGGCACGTCGAGTGCAGAGCGCTGTCGAGACTGACCGAGGCTCCGTTGCGCAGCGCCCAGGTGCCGGTGAGATCGAGCAGGTGCAGTGGGCGAGTCGCCTCCCAGACCTGTAGAAGAGGCATGTCGCTGAGCGTGTCGATGATGCGGGTGTCGGCGAAGACCTCCGCCACACAGGTGAGCAGGTCGCTGGCGGTGTACAGGACCCCGTGGTCGGGATGCTCCCCCGTCGGCAGCGGGTGCGGATCCCAGCGGCATCGTGGGTGCGGCCCCCAGGTCCGCAGCTCGCCCCACGGTAGGGGGTGAGGGCTGTGTGCGAAGGCGATGCGGGCGAGCTCGGCGTGCTCCACCGTCACGATGTCCTCCGGGCGGGTGTGGAGCGTCGACGGCGGCCGTGGAGGATTCTTCGGACGGGGACTCACCTGTGGTCCGCATCCGAGAGCTGCTGGACGACTGCCGCCGGATCCCCGCCGGCGATCAACCATTGCGTGGGCGTCGCCCCATCGAGCAGCTCGGGGTCCGAGGTCGTCATCCGTGCCTCGATGGTGGCCGGAGTCAGCTCCTCCCGCAGGGCGGGCACCACCGTCGCCAGCCCGGGGATCGGGTGGCCGTCGTGGAACTGCCACGTGGGGAATCTCAGTGACCGCCCCTCGCGGTAGGCGTAGAGGGTGCGCCCGGCCGCACGGGTGATCGTCGTCGTCGTCCGGCTGAGCAGGCTGGCGACCTGTCGGGTGCTCAGAGAGCGGGCCAGCGTGCAGGCCGCCTGGACGGCCTCGTGCTGAGCGGTGAGCTGCTCGGCATAGGCGCGGTCGGACAGGATGCGCTCCACTGTGCGGGCTGTGGACTTGCTGCGGCCACGAGGGGTGGTTCGATCCAGGAAGTCGGTCATGCCGGCGGACACTGGGCCGACGCCGCCCTGCGACGTGCGGGCCGTGGCCTCGCGCATCGCGTCCGCGAGCTCCTGGTCGCTGAGGTCGAGCTGGTCGAGCAGTCCGGCAAGAACAGTCATGGTGCAAGTGTAATGCATCATACCTGCATGCACATGCGTGCATGATGCGTATCTGTGGTCCCGGGGCGGGCTTACTGCGCGAGGGTGGGGAACCACTGGTCGGGGGTTGTGCGTACTGCACGAGCCCGGCCTGCTGTGCTGTCCCCTCATTTCTAGACGTTTGAGTGTCGTGGCTTCTGAGGCACTCGCTCGGGCGGGAAGCCGGGGCAGGCAGTGGTCCTGGAGGCGAGGGTGGGCCGAAGGGATGGGGCGTGACGGGTGTGGGTGTCCATGGTGCTGACATCAACTCTGCATTGGCGCTGCATGCCGGGGAGGAACCGCAGGATTCCAACGATTTCCGCTGGATGCTTTGGCGGCAGGCTCGTTAATGTCAGCGCTGTGGACACCAAGCCGTGGAACTG
>NZ_KV810930.1:31972-58087 GCF_001812965.1 Actinomyces sp. HMSC075C01 | reverse complement strand
CGAACGCGCGACCTACCCTACGAACGCGAGGCGCTCACTCAATGGGGGCGCTCGGAGGTCGGGGCTCAACGCCCAGTTTCGGGCCCGGACCCCTTCCCGCCCCGAGTCGACCAATGTGCACGAGGGTGGGGATCTACTGGCCGTGGGTTGTGCGTACTGCACGAGCCCCCGACCCCCATGGAGTACGCCCGACGCTCGTGTAGTGGCGCCCCACCCTCGTGGAGTGGACACTGGGCTGCTGGCGGGATCGACTTCGCGGGGTTGTGGGGCGGGGCCGGCCGCGTAGGCCGGTGTCGCGTTCGTACCTTATGCCTCGCGTTCGGGGGTTCAGGGTACGAACGCGAGGGCTACCCTACGAACGCGACGTGCTTACCTAAGGGCGAGCCCGGAGGCCGGGGCTGAACTGGTCAGGCGTGGTGCGTACCGCACGGTCCCCCTGGCAAGCCACCCAACCGGTGTCTCAGAAGTCATGACACTCACCTGTCTCAGAAGTCATGAGACAGCACAGAGAGCCTGACCTACGGGGAGTGCCCCCGCCCCTCCCCAGTAGCTTTCCCCGCCCTCGTGCAGTATGTGCCGAACCCGGCCGGATTCACAGTGCGGTCATGGGGGAGTGCTGCCGCAGTGACAGGCCGGGGCCCAAGAGTGGAGACACGGAGCCCGGGAGCCCCTGGGCGACCTCAGCAACCCCCAGCAACCCCCAGCAACACGGGCACACGACAAGGACAACCGTCGGCGCTGCGGGAGAGTCACGCCACCGCGCTCGCCGTGCCGCCCCTGCTGATTCAAGGAGACGCATCATGACCCTGTCCACACCCACCACCCCAGTTACCCCGGCAGAGGCTGCCGCGGCCGCCGACGCCGCCCTGCGCGGCTGTGATTCGGGGATCTCCTTCACCATGAGGCGTCGCAGTCTCCTCATGGCCGGCTTCGGCCTGGGAGCCGCCGGTCTCGTTGCGGCTTGTGGCTCCTCCGGCGAGGCGATTGCCGCCGGGTCCTCCGGAAGGGGCGGCGGCTCGTCCTCCGGGGCCGCCTCGGCCGCGGCCTCCCGGGCCGCATCCTCCCCCGAGTACCACGAGGCCAGCGCCTCCAACACGCCGCTGTCCGCCGGCACCTGGAGCGGCACCATCGGAGACAAGCAGGTGACCCTCTCCGGGGCCTACCTCGTCGACGGCACCACCGCCACCATCGACGGCGGCACCTTCGAGTCGGCCACCGCCGATCAGGCCGTCTTCCTCGTGGTCAACGGCGGGCGACTGACGATCACCAATGCCAGGATCGCCAAGGTCGGAGACGCCACCTCCAGCGGCCAGCACGGTGTCGACGACTCCTACAGCTTCTACGGCCTCAACTCCGCCGTCGTGGTCGTCGGCCAGGGGTCGAGCGTCACCGTCAGCGAGACGACCCTGACCACTGACGCCTCGGGCGCCAACGCCGTCGTCGCCACCGGCAGTGCCAGCGCCACCGTCACCAGCTGCGCCATCGCCACTACCGGAGAGTCCTCCCGCGGCCTGCACGCCACCTACGCCGGCGTCATCACCGGATCCGACCTGACCATCGAGACCCAGGGTGCCCATTGCGCCGCGCTCGCCACCGACCGAGGTTCGGGAACCGTCACGGTCGACGGCACCAACACCTTCACCACGAACGGCGACGGTTCCCCGTGCCTCTACTCCACCGGGCAGATCACCGTCAGTGGCCTGACCGGTCAGGCCAACGCCTCCCAGGCCGTTGTCGTTGAGGGTAAGAACCACGCCACCGTGTCGAGCTCGACGCTTACGAGCGCCTCCACCAAGGGTGGCGTCATGCTCTACCAGTCCATGTCGGGCGACGCCGCCGACGCCGACGCCACCACGGAGGTCTCCACCCTGGCCATGACCGGCGTCAACCTCACGTGCACCCACAAGGTCCCGATCCTCTACGTCACCAATACCTCCTCCCAGGCGACCCTGACCGGCTGCACGCTAACCACCACCGGCGGCCTGGCCACCGCGGCTGAGGACCGTTGGGGGACAGCCGGCTCCAACGGGGGCGTCCTCGCCCTGACCCTGGATGCCACCGCCTCCGACGGCGCCATCACCGCCGGCTCGGAGTCCTCCTCCATCACCGTGGTGACGGCCAACGGCGGGACGGCCACCGGGCCGACCTCGGGTAACGTCACCGTCTCCTGAGGAGTGGTGACGATCCTGCTCGCTCGGCCTCGGCTCTCCCCGGGGGGGGTGGAGGCTCTGGCTACGGGTATACGGGCGGTGGGTTCACGAGTACCGGCTCTCCCCGGGGGTGGAGGCTCTGTGAGAGCCGACGCATGTATTTGAACCGGAAACAAGAATCTCGCAAGTGTTACACAACTGTGACCATCATGGTGTTGCCGCATGAACCTGGGTGGAATCATAAGATGTTCTGAGTGGTAGCGGGAAGATGTGGTGGCCTGCAATCCCAGCAGCCCCAGCAGACCGCGTGGTCGGGGAACTCTGTGCTGGTAGGAGCTGGTTAATTGTGTGAAAACCGAGACCAAGTCGTCACTCACGTCACGAGGAGGGCACGTGGAGGTCACACTTGAGCGGATTATTCCGTTGAAGGCCTTTCTGCCTTGCAATTCCCTTACTGGAAGGTGCCATGATTCGGCCATGAACACTGTCAGTACCCCGACTTCGCCCCAAGCTGCCCCGGCTAGGCGGCGCGGACCCGGGCGCCCCCGAGCGGGCAGCGAGGACAAGCGAGCACGCATCCTCAACGAAGCCGTGGTTCTCTTCGGAGAGCACGGGTATGCCGGCACCTCCCTGGCCGACATCGCCAACGCGGCAGACATTTCCAAGGCCGGACTCCTGCACCACTTCTCCTCCAAGGACGAGCTCTTCTGCAAGGTGCTGGAGCGTCGTGACCGCGAGGATGCCCTGAGCATTCTCGCGGAGTCCCCGGCCGTCGAGGGTGACGCCGCCGAGGCCCCCGTCGACACCGTCGGCAACCTGGACACCCTCGACGTCGCGGGTGACTCCGACCTGGACGGCAACCCCTGGGCCCTGCTGGAGCGCTACATCGAGCTGCTCGAGCGCAACGTCGCCCACCGGGACCTCACGGCGATCTACACCGCGACGGCGGTCTCGGTCCTCGACGCCGACCACCCCGCGCACCGGTGGATGGCCAACCACCTCAACAGCGCCGTCGAGCGCTTCGAGTCCAGCTTCGAGGCCGGCAAGACCGCCGGGCTCGTGGACCCGCAGATGCCCTCGCGCCTCGTGGCGCGCAGCCTGGTCGCCCTCGTCGACGGCCTCCAGCTGCAGTGGCTGTGCTCGACGACGCCCGGGACGGCCGCCGCGGAGGCCCTGTCCACCGACCTGGTGGCGGAGATCCGCCTCTACACCGAGTGCCTGCGCAGCCGGTGGGAGGTCCAGGAGACCCCGGAGACTCCTCAGCGGCCCAAGGCTGCCTGACAGCCAGGTGCCGCGTCGCACCGGCTCGGCACCATACGAATCCGCACCAGCATCCCTATCCATCCCATCCGGCTCGGGAACCTTTCGTTCCCGAGCCGGTCCTGTCCGTGGGTGTCGGTCGTGAGCTGGTGCCCGCCTGGCGCCGGTCCGGTTCAGCGCTCCGCCCACAGCAGCAGGTGCGGGGTGATTGAGGCCAGGTCAGGGACGACGACGAGGCCGGGGTCGGCCGGGAAGTGCTTGGTCGCTCCGATCTGCACGACGTGGATCCCGTTGCCTCGGGCCGAGGCCGCCCCTGTGGGGGAGTCCTCGACGACGACGCAGTCCTGAGGGCGCAGGTCGAGGCGCTCGACCGCCGTGGCGTAGGGCAGCGGATCGGGCTTGGCTCCGACGCCGTCGTCACCGGTGACCAGGACGGCGAAGACGTCGCCGAGCGCGGAGGCCACCTTCTCGACGATCGGGCGCGGTGAGGCCGAGACGATTCCCTGGGCCAGCCCCACCTCCGAGAGCGCCGAGGTGATCCGCAGCGCTCCGGGCACCAGGGGAGGGGCTGCGCTCACGGAGGCCTCGACGTCGTGCGCGATCGCCTCGAAGACCTCCTGCGTGGCCGGGTCGTCCCAGGAGCGGGTGGCGCCGGTGGCGGCGATGAGCTCGCGGGCCTGACGGATCGAGGCCCCCGTCATCTGGGCGACGAGCTCGGGGCGCGGGTTGCCGCCCAGGGCCTTGCAGTGGTGGATGAAGGCCTCGTCCCAGAAGGGCTGGGAGTCCATGAGGGTGCCGTCCATGTCCCACAGGACAGCGCGCACCGTGAAGTTGGGAGTGGGGGATGGCGTCATGAGAAATAGCCTAGCCGGAGGGTGCCGTGGCGCACAGGGGCCGGGTGCGCTGCCTCATGACCCGCCTGCCGGCGCTCAGGGTTATGCGCTGCGTCGTCGTCCTGGCAGACTGCCGTCAGGACGCCAGGAGGTGCACGCGCCCGACCCCAACGGGGTGTGCAGGTGGCGGCGCAGTCGGAGGGGCCGGGAGGAGACCGGGTGGGGGACACCTACAGGACCACGATGGCGGACGTGGCCAAGGCGGCCGGCGTCTCGCGCACCACGGTGTCCTTCGTACTCAACAACCGCGACGGCGCTCGTATCCCACCGCAGACCCGTGAGCGCGTCCAGCAGGTGGCTGCTGAGCTCGGGTACCGCCCGCACGGTGGGGCGCGGGCCCTGGCCTCGCGCCGATCCTCCCTGATCGGCCTGGTCTCCGAGATCGTCACCAGTCCCTTTGCCGCCGCGACGATCCGCGGGATCCAGGACACCGTCCGGGCCGCCGGCTACACCCTGTTCATCGTGCCGACCTCGACGGAGGCCAGCGTGGATGCCGAGGCCTTCGAGACGCTGCTGAAGTCCCGGGTCGAGGGGATCATCTACGCCACCGGCTGGAACTGCCGGGTCCGCATGCCGGCGCAGGCCCGCGAGATCCCCACCGTCCTGGTCCACTGCATCGATCCGGTCTCCGGCCTTCCCTGCGTGCGCCCTGACGAGGAGCAGATGGGGCGCCTGGCCGCGCAGGCGCTCTTGGAGGGCCATCACCGCGACATCGGCGTCATCGAGCTCGACCCCAACGACGGCGAGGCCGCCCCGAGACGGCGCGTCGGCTGCCGGGCCTACCTGGAGCAGGCCGGCATCCCCTGGAGCACCGTGCACGTGGCCGTCGGCCACGGCACCGCCCGGGACGGGTACGCGGCCGCCTCCCGCCTCCTGACGGACGATCCCTGGCTGACCGGGCTGGTGTGCGGCAACGACTGCATGGCAATGGGTGCCTATGCCGCGATCCGTGAACAGGGGCTGAGGGTGCGTGAGGACGTGGCCGTCATCGGGATCGACGACCAGGAGCTCATCGCCGACCAGGTCCATCCGGCACTGACGACGGTCGCGCTGCCCTTCGAGGAGATGGGCCAGGTGGCCGTCTCCCACCTGCTGGCCCTCATGGAGGGCGAGGAGGTGCCCGCTGAGACGCTCCTGCCGGGCACAATCATCCGTCGTTCCTCGGCCTGACGGCGCGTCACACCGCCTCTCCGGTCTGGTCCCCGGGCCGTGAGGGGTGGGGTGCTCAGGAGCGCCGACGGCGCAGGCGCAGCGCGTAGGCGCCGGTCGCGGCGGCGGCCGCCCCCAAGATGCCGAGAGCCAGGGACGTGCCGGTGCGGGCCAGCGGGAACCGGGCCGAAGCACTCCTGCCTGCAGCTGCGGCAGTGGGGCTCGCCGACGCCGACGCCGCCTTCGCCTGGCCGCGGGCCGGCTCCTGGACGGCCGGCTTGCCGGGCCCGGGGGAGTCGGGGCCCTCGGCCGGGGCGCCCTTATCCTGAACGGACCCCAGGTGCCACAGGCTCAGGGAGCCCAGATGCGCCGTGCCGCCCTCGGCGTAGAGCGAGACCCCCGTGGCGTCCTGTTCGGGGTAGACGGTCTCGGTGATGACGGGGGTGCCGTCGGCCGCGAAGACCTCCACGGAGTGGGCGTCGACGACGATGCGCAGGTGGACCTGGCCCTTGCTGTCCGGTGACAGCGGCGCCGTGGCACGGCCCGGGAACTTCGGGGAGAAGTCGGTGACCCCGGAGTGGGTACGGTCCACGACGAGCTGCTTGGCCTTGGAGTCGTAGCCGATGAGCGTGTACTGCTTGCCGTTGTCGAGGACCTTGAGGCCGGCGAAGGAGGAGGAGCCGGGTTTCAGGTCGACGCTGATGTCCAGGGAGGTGCCCTGGGCGGCCTGACCGAGGGAGGTCTCGCCCGCCGGGATGTCGGTGTTCGCCCGGGTGAGCTCCTGCCCCGTGCGCAGGGACTCCAGGGCGGTGACGGGCTGGGCGGTCAGGCGCAGCTTGCCGCCCACCCGGGTCAGCCCCATCTCGCGCACCGTGGACATGGCGGTGCGCCAGGTGGTGGTGGGCAGGTCGTGCACGTAGGCCCAGTTGCTCATCCAACCCACCTGGTAGCGCTTGCCGTTGGGGACATTGTTCCAGGTGACGGCCGCGTAGTAGTCCTTGCCGTAGTCCAGGCGCGGGACGACGTCGGCCCCGGAGAAGGCCTTCGTGTCCGACTGGAGGATCTGGTCGACCATGAGGTGGCCCCAGTCCTCGGCGTTGCCGTTGTGGTCCTCAATGACCAGGCGGGCCTTGCGGCCCTTGTAGGCCGTTACGTCCATGCTCGTCCACTCCAGGGTCCCGGAGTTGTTGCCGGTGGCGGAGGCGACGACCTTGCCGTCGACGACGAGGTTGACCGAGGTGTTGTCCGCGATGGGGGAGGCCTTCTTGTCCGAGGCGCGCACCTCGTCCAGGAGGATGTGTCCCCAGGGGCCGGTGGCCGTGTCGGTGACGACGATCTGGGCGGACTTGCCCTTGAGGTCGCTGACGTCCCAGCTCTGCCAGTTGAGCTCCTCCAGGTTGCGGCCGGTGGCCGAGCGCACCACCTTGCCGTCGACGACGAGCTCGACGACGCTCACCCCCGAGCCGCCCTCGGCATCGCCCTCGGGGCGCGGGTTGTTGCCGCCGCCCACGAGGAGGTTGAGGTAGGCGGAGTCGATGGTGAAGGTCGGTGAGGTCGCGGTGCCGGTGGTGGCATCCGAGCCCTGCCCGTTGCTGACGTCCAGGTAGGTGTTGAGCAGCCCGGCGCTGGAGTGGTTGACCAGCGGCTGCTGGCCGGGGGTGGCGCCCTGAGGGGGCGTGGCCCCGAAGGCGTTGCCCTCCACGGTCCAGCCGTCCCAGGAGCCGTCGAAGCCGGCCAGGAGCCGGCCGCCGCCGTTGTCTCCGGTGGCCTTGGGGTTGTAGGGGTGCTTGCCGCCGGCGGTGCGCAGGTTGATGTAGGACGAGGAGACGGTGAACTCATCCGAGGTCAGCGTGCCGGTGTCGGCATCGCCGCTGCCGAAGGAGTCCACGTAGGCCTTGCCCTGGTGCCCGGGCAGGTCACCGGTGGCCGGGCCCGAGCCGAAGGCTACGCCGTCGGCCTTCCAGCCGGCGTAGCCGTTCTCGAAGTCGGCCAGGGTCGAGCCCTCCTCGCCGGTGTAGTGGGGGATCTCGTCAGGGGTGAAGGTGGAACCGTCCCAGCTGCCCACGAAGTACTGGGCGGAGTCGGCCACCGTGACCACGAGGACCCACTTGGTCTCCTTGGAGCTGCCGTCGACCGGCAGCGGGAAGAAGTCCGGGCACTCCCACACCGCCGAGGTGATGCCCTCCCCGCCGAAGCTGGACTGCTCGGTCCAGTGGATGAGGTCGGGGGAGGAGTAGAAGGAGACGCGGTGCTCAGTGGCGTGGGAGACCACCATGGTCCAGCGCCCGGAGGTCTCGTCCCAGAAGACCTTCGGGTCGCGGAACTCGTGGGAGCCGATGTCCAGGACCGGATCCCCGTTGTTGTACAGGTTCCAGGTGCGGCCCTTGTCCGTGGAGTAGGCCAGGGACTGGGACTGGTTGCCGCCGACGTCGGCCCGCGTCCACACCGCGATCATGGCCGGGTTGTCCGGGCTGCCCAGGCCGGAGGTGTTCTTGGTGTCAATGACCGCCGAGCCGGAGAACACCCCGTACTGCGAGGTGTGCGGGATCGCCACGCCCAGCTCCTGCCAGTGGACCAGGTCCTTGGAGACGGCGTGGCCCCAGGACATGTTGCCCCAGTCCGAGCCCTCGGGGTTGTACTGGTAGAACATGTGGTACTCGCCGTCGTAGTAGACGAGCCCGTTGGGGTCGTTCATCCAGTTCTTCTGGGGGGTGTAGTGGGTCTGCGGACGCCACCGCTCGCCGGATTGGCCGGCCTTCGGCGGCGCCGGTGCGGTCGGGGAGAGGGAGACCGGTTGGGCCTGGCCGGAGGCGGCTGCGGGCATGGAGGCCAGCGTAGAGCCGGCTGCCAGCAGGCAGAAGGCGGTCAGGGCGCTGAGTGCTCGGACGGTCCGACTCATGTGCTGTCCTCCGGGAAACGGGCTCGGCGTGAACGGGCAGGGGCGCCGTTGCGGGGCGGTGCGGTGCTCAGGGGCTGCTGCCCGTCTCCTACGCCGATCCGATAACGCGCGTTAGCGCCGGTAATAAACTACGCGGACCTTTGATGCTGAGCAAGCAGTCAGGGGTGAGTCCCGATCAACATCGGGGACTTCTCAGGGTGCTCCCCGATAGCGGACGGCAGGCCCCAGCACCCAGACTTGTTGCCATGACGCAGCAGCAGTACCCCGGTCAGTTCAGCCAGTCCGCCCGCTTCGAGGGCGGGGGCACCTCCTCCAGCCGCTCGGGCGAGTTCCTCCGTTTCCGCGACTCCCTGCCCCGGCGCTCGCGTGAGCACCGCATTCTCGGCGGCGTCTGCGGGGGTCTGGCCGAGGCCTGGAACATGCCCGTGAGCGCGGTGCGCGTCGGGGTGATCCTGGCCAGCTTCCTGCCCGGCCCCATGTGCCTGGTCTACGTCGCGGCATGGTGCCTCATGCTCGACGAGCCCGCCCCCGCCCAGTACTGCCAGTACTGACTGTTCTCAGCCTGCCCGGGCGGGTCCGAGCCGACTGGCCCGGGCCGTCACAGTCCTCCGGAGACCTTTAGCGCTCTGGTAACACAACCCCTACCAGACTCACGACTACCACATCGGCCGAGGACGTCGACGTCTTCGACCTCGTAGAAAGAAAGGTGATGGCTGTCTCTTCGCTCTCCTCAATGCTTCTCTCCTGCCGTCTCTCCGTCACTCGCTTTCTCCTGACGCATGCCCGTCCCTGCCGCCACCGGTTCCAGGCGGCGCCTCGGGTCCACGCGTGAGTGATGGGCTGCGCCCGCCTCGTCGCCCCCGGTTCCACGGGTGACCTGGTGGGCGCAGCGTGCTGCTGAGTAGGTGTCATCGATGCGTGCGGGGGCAGAGCCGCTGCTCCCGCACGCATCGAGTGCCCCGGTCGCGACATGAGGGCGGCGGTCTCGCGGGAAGGCGCCGTCGATGGGAGGATCAAGCCGTGACCAACACCGTGAATGACGCCAATGACGCCAACGCCGCCGTGACTGCTCCAGCGGCCGACATCGAGTTCTTCTCCGCCTACGACCAGGGCTTCGCCCGCGTCGCCGCCGTCACCCTGCCGGTGGTGCCCGTCGACCCGGCCGCCAACGCCGCCGCCATCATCGAGCAGGCCCGCACCCTGGCCGACGACGGCGTCTGCCTGGCCGCCTTCCCCGAGCTGTGCCTGACCGGCTACGCCATCGACGACCTCCTGCTGTCCGACGTCCTGCTGTCCGACGTGCTCACCGCCATCGAGACCCTGCGCGCCGCCAGCGCCGACCTCCTGCCCGCCCTCGTCGTCGGCGCCCCCCTGCGCCTGGGCGACCGCCTCTACAACTGCGCCCTGGTCATCCAGGGCGGACGGGTGCGCGGCGTCGCCCCCAAGTCCTACCTGCCCACCTACCGGGAGTTCTACGAGAAGCGGCACTTCGCCCCCGGCGACGCCCTGCCCGCCGGAGTCGAGAGCATCGAGCTGCCCGGCGTGCGCGGCGGTTCCGGCAGCACCGAGAGCGCCGACGGTACCGAGCCGGTCGCCCGGGTCCCCTTCGGGGCGAACCTCCTGTTCGAGGTCGACGACGTCGCCGGCCTGACCTTCCACGTCGAGGTCTGCGAGGACATGTGGGTGCCTGTCCCGCCGTCGTCGCTGGCGGCGCTGGCCGGGGCGACGGTCCTGGTCAACCTCTCCGGCTCGCCCATCACGGTGGGGCGGGCCGAGGACCGTGAGCTGCTGGCCCGCTCCTCGTCGGCCCGAGGGCTGGCCGCCTACCTCTACGCCGCCGCCGGGCAGGGCGAGTCCTCCACGGACCTGGCCTGGGACGGCCAGACCCTCGTCTACGAGAACGGCGAGCTGCTCGGCTCCACCGAGCGCTTCCCCGACGGGCCGCGCGCCACCGTCGTCGACGTCGACATCGAGGGCCTGCGCGCCGAGCGCCTGCGCCAGGGGACCTTCGCCGACAACGCCCGCACCCTGAGCGCCCCGGTCGCCGGCTCGCCTGCCGCGGCCATCACCTTCACCGACCCGGCGTCGTTCCGACGCATCCGGATCGGCGCCGCCGACCTGACGGCCCCGCGCACGGACATCGGCCTGCGCCGCCGCGTGGACCGCTTCCCCTTCGTGCCCGACGACCCCGCCCGGCTCGCCCAGGACTGTTACGAGGCCTACAACATCCAGGTGGCCGCCCTCGTCCAGCGCCTGGGGGCCATCGGCAACCCCAAGATCGTCATCGGCGTCAGCGGCGGCCTGGACTCCACCCACGCCCTCATCGTCGCCGCCCGCGCCATGGACCTCCTGGGCCGGCCCCGCTCGGACATCCACGCCATCACCATGCCCGGCTTCGCCACGAGCGCCGGCACGCGCCGCAACGCCGAGGACCTCGCCGTCGGCCTGGGCTGCACCTTCGAGGAACTCGACATCCGGGCCACCGCCACCCAGATGCTCACCGAGATGGGCCACCCCTACGGTGAGTACGCCCGCACCGGGGTCCTGCCCGAGGGGGTGAGCGAGCGCGAGCTCTACGACGTCACCTTCGAGAACGTCCAGGCGGGCCTGCGCACCGACTTCCTCTTCCGCATCGCCAACCATCGCGGCGGCATCGTCCTGGGCACCGGGGACCTCTCCGAGCTCGCCCTGGGCTGGTGCACCTTCGGGGTGGGCGACCAGATGGCCCACTACGGCGTCAACGCCGGCATCCCCAAGACCCTCATCCAGCACCTCATCCGCTGGGTGGTCGCCGAGGGACTGTTCGACGACGCCGTCGGGCGCCCGCTGCTGTCCATCCTGGACACCGAGATCAGCCCCGAGCTGGTCCCGGCCGAGGCCGGCGGCGCCATCCAGTCCACCCAGGCCAAGATCGGCCCCTACGCCCTGCAGGACTTCACCCTGTGGCACGTGCTGCGCCGCGGCTCACGCCCCAGCCGCATCGCCTTCCTGGCGCACCGGGCGTGGGCGGACGCGCAGAGCGGGGACTGGCCCGAGGGGCTGCCGCAGGCGGAGAAGGTGGCCTACGACCTTCCCGAGATCCGGCGCTGGCTCGAGCTGTTCCACCGGCGCTTCTTCACCAACCAGTTCAAGCGCTCCACCCTGCCCAACGGGCCCAAGGTGGTCGCCGGCGGCTCGCTGTCCCCCCGCGGCGACTGGCGCATGCCCTCCGACGCCGCCGCGACCGCCTGGCTGGCCGAGCTCGAGCGCAACGTGCCCCGGGCGTGAGGCCCCGCAGGCGGCCAGGACTATTGTCCTAGGATGTGATGCACAACACAATATGGCGTCTTAGGTGCCCCTTGTTCGGGATTGATGCGAATAAAACGCATACTTGCAGCGAAAACGTCCGGTGACGTGCGGGTAACGCGCGTTACCTTCGTTGGTTTTGTGCGCTTCTGTGTGAAAGTGGTGGGCGACTTAGTGGTGGCGATCACCCTGATCCTTTTTATCGTCGCCATGTCACACACGTTGCTGTTGCCCAGGCCATACGCACCTTTGGCGGCAGCCCGGATGGGAAAGGTCCCCCGCCCATGGTCTGCCTGGTCATAGCCGCGCACGGACACTTGGCTGAAGGTCTTGTCGCCTCCTCATCGATGATCGTCGGTCCCAGTGACGACGTCGTCGCCGTCACCTTCGAGCCCTCCGAGGGTCCCGACGACCTGCTGGCGAAGTACGCCGCCGCGGTCGAGGCCTCCTCCAGCCAGGAGTACCTCATCCTCGTCGACCTCTTCGGCGGCAGCCCCTACAACGCCGCCGCCCGGTTCGCAGCGGGACGCGACGACGCCGACGTCGTCACCGGCGTCAACCTGCCCATGGTCATCGAGGTCCTGTCCCGTCGTCTTACCGGCGCCGGCCTCGCCGAGCTCGTGGAGGCCGCTCGCACCTCCGCCGTCGACGGCGTCAAGGTCCTCTCCGAGGTCTTCACCCCTGCCCCAACCACCACTTCCGATGATGAAGGAGACGAGCTCTGATGGACGTCAAGCTCCTGCGTATCGATTCCCGCCTGGTCCACGGACAGGTCGCCAACAACTGGGCCGGATCCCTGGGCGCCGAGGCCATCCTCGCCGTCTCCGACGGCGCCGCCAACGACGAGCTGCGCAAGACCCTCATGCTGCAGACCGGCGGCGGCAAGGTGAAGGTCCACGTGCTGGGCGTGGAGAAGGCCGCCCGCGTCTACAAGAACCCCAAGTACGAGAACCTCAAGGCCGTCATCGTCGTCGAGACCCCGGCCGATATCGTGCGTCTGCTCGACCTGGGTGTGGACGCCAAGGAGGTCAACGTCGGCGGCATGACCTTCAAGCAGGGCACCAGCCAGGTCTCCCAGGCCGTCTACGCCAGCCCCGCCGACGTCGAGGCCTTCAAGGAGATCGACTCCCGCGGCATCAAGCAGTACATCCAGCAGGTGCCCTCCACCGCGAGCTCCGACCTCATGGGAGCCCTCAAGGAGAAGGGCCTGCTCTAAGGACACGGCTCCGTCCCCAGACCTCCCTCAGACACCTCCATCCCGTCGCCGCTCGGTGGCGGGCGCAGTCGGAGTGTGCTGTCAACCCTCACATGAGAGAGACATACCGTGCATGACATCAATCTGATCCAGATCATTCTGGTCACGCTCGTGGCGTTCGTCGCGGGCATGGCCAGCGTCCTGGACGAGCGGCAGTTCCACCGCCCGCTCGTCGCCTGCACCCTGACCGGTATCGCCATGGGCAGCCCCACCATCGGCATCATGGTCGGTGGAACCCTGGAGCTCATCGCCCTGGCCTGGATGAACGTCGGTGCCGCCATGGCTCCTGACGCGGCCCTGGCCTCCACCGTCTCCACTGTCGTGGCCGTAATATTCGTTCATCAGGGAGTTGCCCAGGGCGATGCCATCAACCAGGCCGTGACCGTGGCGGTGCTGGTGGCCGCGGCGGGGCAAGGGTTGACGATCTTCGTGCGAACGATCGCCATCTTCTTCGCCCATCAGGCGGACCGCTTCGCCGAGCAGGCCAACTACCGGGGCATTGCCATTATGCACTTCACGGCCCTGGGCCTCCAGGGGCTGCGAGTGGCCGTTCCGACGGCTGCCGTCGCCATCCTGGCCAACGGTGAAGCCGTGAGGGGCACCCTGGACTCCATTCCCAAGGTCATCACCGAAGGGCTCAACATCGCCGGCGGCTTCATCGTCGTCGTCGGTTATGCCATGGTCATCAACATGATGAAGGCGCGCAAGCTCATGCCCTTCTTCTTCCTGGGCTTCGTCGTCGCCACCTTCGCCACCACCATTACCTCCCACAGCGGAACAGTTGTGGATCAGCGTCATGAGCAGTTCAAAGGCATGGCCCACTGGATCGTCAGCTCCACGCCCACCTCCATCTCGCTTGTGGCTCTGGGCATCCTGGGGGCATGCCTGGCCGTCATCTACGTCCAGCTCAACCCCGAGTTCCACGACTCCGTGCGTTTGCCCGCCGCCTCCCCCGCGGCCGGCGGCGGCTCCAGCAGCGACCTGGACGACGACCTCGACGACGAGCTCGACTGAGCTGGAAGAAGGAAGACTCTCATGACTACTGAAACCGCTCCGGCCACCTCGGAGAAGATGCTCAACAACCGCGATCTCATGCGGATGTACTGGCGCTCCACCTTCCTGCTCGGCTCTTTCAACTTCGAGCGCATGCAGGCCATGGGCTTCTGCTACACGCTCATGCCCGCCATCCGGAAGTTCTACCGCAACGACAAGAGCGCCCAGGCCGCCGCGCTCAAGCGGCACCTGGAGTTCTACAACACCCACCCCTGGGCCTCCTCGGTCATCTTCGGAGTCACCGCCGCCATGGAGGAGCAGAAGTCCAAGGGTGAGGACATTGGCGAGGACGCCATCACCAACGTCAAGATCGGCCTCATGGGGCCGGTGGCCGGTATCGGCGACCCCATCTTCTGGGGAACCGCCCGCCCCGTCCTGGCGGCATTGGGTGCCTCCCTGGCTCTCAATGGCTCGATCGTGGGCCCGCTGCTGTTCTTCGTCGGTATCAACCTCCTGCGCGTTCTCACTCGCTGGTACGGCCTGAAGGTCGGCTATGAGCGGGGGACAACCCTGGTCGCTGAGGTCGGCGGCGGCCAGCTCAAGAAGATCACCCAGATGGCCGCCATCATGGGGTTGTTCGTCATGGGGGCACTGGTGTCGCAGTGGACCAAGATCTACTTCCCACTGGTGGTCTCCCAGGTCGAGAACCGAGACACTCATATCGTCACAACGACGACCCTTCAGGACGTCCTCAACCAGCTGCTGCCCGGTCTGGCGGCGTTGGGGCTCACCTTCCTGTGCATGTGGCTGCTCAATAAGAAGGTCAATGCCCTGTGGATCATCCTGGGCATGTTCGTCGTCGGCATCCTGGGACGCTGGGCCCACATCCTGGGAGTTCCGGGAGCCTGACGGCCCGGCTCACGCCACTCGTCACGGAGCGGGGAAGACCCGGGGAGGGGCTTCCCCGCTCCACGCGCTCGGTAGAATGCTCGGGGCTCCCGCCGGATCTCTGGCACACCACCAGTGCTCCGTTGCGACCGTCCGACGCCTTCTCCCGACTCTCCGCCTCCCCCAACTGTCAGCGCCCTCCGCCCCCTGCAGCAAGGAACCCGCGTGACCCGACTCCTCGTCACCGACCTGGACGCCACCATCGTCTTCGACCGCACCGTCTCCCCGGCTGACCGCGAGGCCATGGCCCGCTGGCGGGCCGCCGGCAACCTCCTGGCCGTCGACACCGGCAAGTCCTCCTTCGCCACCCGTGACGTCCTGGCGCCCCTGGGCGTCGACTTCGACTACGGCGTCGTCTTCACCGGGGCGGTCCTCATCGACGGCGACTACCAGGTCCTCTCCGCCCGCTTCCTGCCCGACGGCGTCGCCCGCGACGTGGCCGCCCGCACCGTCGACCTGCCGGAGGTGACCACCTACGCCACCACCATCGAGACCGACTACATCCTGGCCGACAACAACGAGGAGATCTCCTCCATCCTCGCGGTCTTCGAGCACCTGACCCTGGAGGAGATGGACTCCCACCGCTTCATCGGCGTGCCCCTGCGCGTCACCGACGGCGCCCTGCGCGAGCGCCTCCACCACGACCTCAGCCAGCGCTGGGAGGGCGTCCTGGACTGCCACCGCAACCAGGAGTTCCTCGACGTCGTGCCCGCCGGTGCCACCAAGGGCGCGGGCCTGCGAGCCCTCCTGGACGGGCCCCTGGCGGGACGGGATATCGAGGTCTGGACCATCGGCGACTCCTGGAACGACCTGGACATGCACGCCGTCGCCGACCACGCCGTCGCCCTGCCCTGGTCCCCACCGGAGGTGACGGCCGCATGCGAGACGACCGCGGGCTCCATGGCCGAGCTCATCACCACGATTCTGGAAGGCGACCAGCATGAGTGAGAACAGCAAGACCGACGCCGGAAGGACCCTGGGCACTCGGGTGCGCGACTGGTTCAACGGCGGGGATCCTGACGGGCGTACCAAGCTCCGTGCCTGGGCCACCGGGGACGACGGCCGCTGGCGCGGATACACCCACTCCATGGGCAAGTACGTCACCTGGCTCATGGTCATCGCCTGCGTCCTCTACCCCTTCACCCGGGGGATCGGCTCGATCCTGGCCCTGCTCGTGGCCATCTTCCTCATGGGCGGGCGCGCCATGATCGAGCGCCAGGTGCGCCGCGACGTCTCCGACCTGGAGGAGGCCAAGCGCCAGTGGGGGCTCACCCGCAACCCCGAGTACCTGCGGTTCATGACCCTGCGCGCCGAGGGGCTGCTCGAGGACAACAAGATCCTCACCCCCGACTCGCGCAGCCTCCTGCAGGACTATGCCCAGTGGGCCCGTGAGCGCCAGGAGCGCGAGGACAAGAAGCAGGCCAAGAAGGCCCGCAAGGCGGAGAAGAAGGCCCGCCAGGAGAGCGCGGGTCACGAGGCTGACGAGTCCGCTGACGCTGCTGCGAAGAATGAGGAGAATAAGGCTGCTGACGGCTCCTAGCGACTCCCGGGCGGCTCGCGGGCCGCTCTGAGGCGGCTGGAGACCGGCAGAACCTGAACGGAAAGGACTCCCATGCCACGCAGGCTCATCTCCACCGACCTGGACGGCACCATCGTCTTCAACGGGACGATCTCGCTGCGTGACCGCGAGGCCATGGCCCGGTGGCGGGCGGCCGGCAACCTCCTGGTCATCAACACCGGCAGGTCGGTCTCGGCGCTGGAGCACGTCGTGGTGCCCATGGGCCTGGAGTTCGACAACGCCATCCTCTACACGGGGGCCGCCATCGTGGACGAGGACATCAGGGTGCGTTACTCGACTGCCCTGCCGGCCGGCGTCGTCGAGGACATCCTCGACTTCGTCGAAGGGGCGCCGGGAGTCACCGTCTTCACCACCGGGCTGGACGAGGACCTGCTCGTCTACGACACGATCGGCTCCGGCTCCGAGCTGCTGACGCTGTTCCGGCCGGCCACCCGGCGAGAGCTGGACGGGCGCGAGGTCATCGGGGTGCCGATGCGCTTCACCGACCCGGAGATGGCCGCACGCACCGAGACCTACCTGCACCGGCGCTGGGAGGGGCAGGCGGTGGGCTTCCGCAACCAGGACTTCATCGACGTCGTGCCGGCCTCGGCCTCCAAGGGGGCGGGCCTCAGGCAGCTGGTGGCGAGCCTGGCTGAGCCGTCCGTCGGGGAGGCGATCGGGGTGTCTGGGGAGGGCGCGTTCGGGACGGGAGTAGCCGGCGGGGCCGGGGAGGCTGCGACGGGTGTGGCCGGCGAGGCGACGGCTGGCGGCTCGGCGGGGCTCGGCGTCGGCTCGGGCCCGCTGGAGCCGGTGGAGACCTGGTCGATCGGGGACTCCTGGAATGACATCTCCATGCACGCCGCCGCCGACCACTCCTACGCCCTGCCCTGGTCGCCGCCGGAGGTGGTGGCCCAGTGCGACGGCACGGTCTCCAGCCTCGCCGACCTCATTGACTCCCTCATGGGGCGACCGACGCTCTAGCCTCCACACACTTCGACCAAAACTTCACAATCGACGCGGCTCCGGGTCTGTTGTGAAGATTCGGTCGAAGTGTTGCGGCATTGGTGCACTGACGCGCGCGGCAGGTGCGGGCGGCGCGGGCTATGCTCGCCGGCATGCGCCTGCTCGCCACGGATCTCGACGGCACCCTTGTCTTCCACCACGTCGTCGGGCAGGCCGACGCCGAGGCCCTCGTGCGCTGGCGGGCGGCCGGCAACCTCCTGGTGCTGGCCACGGGGCGTTCGGTGCGGCTGGTGCAGCACGCCGTCGAGGTGGCTCGGGCCTCGACGTCCATCGGCCTGGACTACGACTATGCCGTGTGCGCCACGGGCACGACCGTCATTGATGCCGCCGGTCAGGTGCACCGCACCCGGACGCTTGAGGCCGGCCAGGTGCGGGCGGTCGTGCGGGCAGTCGGCGACGTCGCCCAGGCCCCCGTCTCCGTGTTCGCCTCGACCCTCGAGCGCGACTACGTGCTGGACGACCCGATCGGCCTGTCCACTGACCAGCGCACGCCGCCGGACCGCTTCACCGCGGCGCCCCTGTCGCAGGTCGCGGGCCTGGGGGTGACGTCGATGCCGCTGCACATCTCGGATGCTCGGGCCGCTGCGGCGCTCGCCCGGGGCCTGGAGGAGACGGTGGACGGCATCAGCTGCACCCGCTCGACCGGCTTCGTGGACGTCACGGCCGCGGGGGAGTCCAAGGGAACGGGCCTGGGTCGGCTCGCTGAGTTCCTGGCCGAGCAGGGCGTGGAGGTCAGTGAGGTGGCCGCCGTGGGCGACTCCTGGAATGACATCTCGATGTTCGAGCGGGCCGACGTCCCCTGCGCGATGGCCGGCGCCCCGGGCGAGGTCGTCGAGGCCGCCGGCGGGCGCACCACCCCGAGCGTGGCTGCCTTCATTGACGCCCTGCTGGCCTGAAGATGGGCCTGCTCACTTCACCGGCGCTTCCCGTCCGCCCGCCTTGGGTGCCCACACTTCGACAGAAACTTCAAAAAAGACGCGGCTCCGGGTCGTTTCTGAAGATTCGGTCGAAGTGATGGCGGCGGGAAGGGGCCGCGGGGCGTGCTGCTCAGGCCTTGGCGTAGCGGTAGACGTTGGTCTCCCGCAGCTTGAAGCCGGCGCGGCGGTAGAGGCGGTTGGCGGCCTCGCGCGAGGGCCGGGAGGTGAGGTCCACCGTGCGCGCGCCCAGCTTCCCGGCATGCTCGACGGCGGCCTCCACGAGGGCCTGCCCGGCGCCCTGGCCGCGGGCGTCGCCGTCGACGACGACGTCCTCCACCCAGGCGCGCAGGCCCGTGGGGATCGTGAAGGTCGCCAGGGTGAGCATGCCCAGGATCGGAGCGCTCTGGCCGGCCTCAGCCTCGGGTCGGAAGACGAAGAGGAAGACCCCCTCCTGAGCGATGAGGGCCTCGCACTGCTCGGCGCTCAGCGCCGGGGCGCTGCGGGAGAGCTGGGGGATGAGGCGCTCCATGGCCTCGACGATCTCCGGGCTGGAGGTGGTGACGAGCTCGACGGTCATGAGGAGTTCTCCTGCTGGTTGAAAAGGGGCGGCGGGCCGAGACGGGCTGGTTCCCGCAACGGCTTCCTGTCAGCCCTGGAGCCTACCGTCTGGAATCGTTCCGGGCGGCAAGTCGTCCCACCGACCGGAAGAATCCGGCGGCGTGCCTCGGCCAGTGGGGTGCCGTGGCTGGGTGTCTGAGCGATACGGCTGGACCGGTGGGATGGGAGCCTCGGCCGACGAGGTGGGGCGCCTTAGCTGTACTTCCCTGTGAGGTTGTGAACGCGGCTGGCGAGGTGGGGCACCTTGGTCTGTGGAGAATGCCCCGGCCGCCAGCGGGCCCGGTCAGGCCGGGTCGCCGATCTCCTTGACGGTGGGATCCATGATGGCGGCCTCGAGTAGGGCGGTGCCGCTGGTCAGGTCCCGCAGCCGCAGCACGTAGGGGTGGTCCACCGTGAACGTGATCGGCTCGGGCGGCGGCTCCTCCCCCGGCGCCGCCATCTCCGCTGCTTGGGCCTCGCTCAGGGCTGCTGCGACGGTGCCTTCCTCGTCCAGGATGAGGCGCACCTGCTGGACCACCTGGGTCAGTCCGAGCCCGGGCGCGATCTTGTCCAGGCCATCGGTATTGAGCCCCTGCTCCTTAAGGAAGTCGAGGAGCTCCTTGGGGTGGGAGGTGAGGTCCAGCTTGGGCAGGGCCAGCTCCACGTCGCGTTTCCTGGCGGAGTCGAGGGCCTTGGAGGCTTCCGCCCACGTCCCGGCGTCCATGGCGCCCGGCAGGGTACCGGCGTCGGGCAGGACGACGTCGAGAGCGAGGTCGGAGTCCCTACCATCCTCCCCGCTGGCGTAGGCCAGGCGCACTGCCGCCCAGCCCTTCCCGGTGGCGTGGGGGATGGAGCGCGTGTCGTGCATGAGGTCTGCCTTGACGGTCTTGCCCCCGGCGAGCGTGAAATCCTCCTGGTGGGTGCTCTCGGCCGTGAAGGGGGAGTCCCACTGGGCCGCGAAGAGCAGCGCGTTCTGCACCACCAGGCGCGTGTCCTGGGTGACCTTGATGCCACTGTTCGGGATGAGGCCGGCCGTGTTGCGCGAGGCCCAGGCGTCAAGGTTCTCCTTCATGGAGTCCACGCCGACCTGCTCGATCTCGGTGGAGAACCAGCGCAGCACCGCATCGAGGTAGGTCTGCTTGACCTTGAAGTCCTTCCTATCGGCGATGAGGACGTGGTTGGCCAGGTGGACGAGCGGCTTGTCCGGGACCTTGTCCGGGTCGAAGCCCTTGAGTTCGCCGTCGTAGCGGTTCAGGGAGGTCTGGATGGCCGACCAGGCCCGGTCGCGGTCCTGGCCCGAGAGTCCCAGGAGCGCGTCATAGCCCTGGGTGGAGGCATCCGTGGCGCCGTCGGCCAGGATCGCCAGG
Organism: Actinomyces sp. HMSC075C01; assembly: GCF_001812965.1. Lineage (NCBI taxonomy): Bacteria > Bacillati > Actinomycetota > Actinomycetes > Actinomycetales > Actinomycetaceae > Actinomyces > Actinomyces sp. HMSC075C01. The sequence goes on along the minus strand of NZ_KV810930.1, from coordinate 37,793 downwards.
ACGAGGGCGAGGCTGAGCGGGGAGGCCATCGCCGTGGCGGCCGAGTCCTCCTTGAGGTAGTGGGTCAGGAGCTTGCTCCCGAGCTGGTCACAGGCACTGGCGGCCTTGGCCGCCTGGGAGGCGACGTCGGAGAGGCTGACCTTCTCGTGGGCGACCTTGGAGGTCAGCTGCGTGCCCGACGCCAGGGAGCAGCCGCCCAGCAGCGCCGCTGCAGCGGGAACCAGGGCGCCCAGTGCCAGCAGCTGGCGGCGGGCCAGGCCGCAGTGGTCGGAGTCCGATGGGCTCATCATGGGATCACGTGGGGTCATGACGCCAGGTTAGGGAGCCCGCCCAGCCCTGTCAGGGCCTTGACGCGCTCCCTTCATGGGGAGTCATTCCCGGGCGCCGTGCCGGCGGGCCCGCTGCGGCCTCCGCCCGCGACCGCTCGATCGGCAGAAAACAGCCCCATCGCGCCGTGGCCACTGTGATTCGTCCTCCCACCGGGATCGGCCGCCTCGAAGGCCGGTCAAGAGTAGGCTTCCGACCAAGGTCCCACAACGCCCCGCAGCCGCCGCAGTTCGGACGCCGCGCGCCTGCACCGCCCCAAGGAAGGTCACTCATGGTCGAGTCCGCAGCTCCTGTCGAGCACGTCTTCGCCGTCGACGAGCTCTTCTTCTCCACCACGGACTCCCACGGGCGCATCCGCCGCGCCAACTCCACCTTCATGCGCCTGTCCGGCTACCCGCGCGGCGCCCTGGTGGGGCGGGCCCACAACGTGGTGCGGCACGCGGACATGCCCGCCGGCCTGTTCCGCTCCATCTGGGACGCCATCGAGGAGGGCCGGGCCGCCAGCGCCTACATCACCAACCGCTCCTCCGATGAGGGCCACTACCGTGTCTTCGCCACGATCGTGCCCTCCGGCTCCGGCTACCTGTCGGTGCGCACCCTGCCGATGCTCACTGACCTGCGCGACGACATCGAGGCCGCCTACGCCCGGGTTCGCGACGTCGAGGAGGCCTCCGCCGCGGCAGGCTCCACCCGCCGGGAGGTGGCCGCCGCCGGGCAGGCCGCTCTCCAGGCCGAGCTGCAGGCCCTGGGCTACGCCGACGCCATCGACTTCACCCGCCGGGTGCTGGTCGCCGAGGTCGGCGAGCTGCTGGCCCACGGCGTCGGCATCCCCGACAGCCCGCAGGCCGAGGGCCCCGTGGCCCGGATCCTGGGCGCCATGGGCCGGATCGAGGCCGAGACCGCGGGGCTGGTCGGCATCCTCCAGGAGGGCCAGCGGCTCGCCGACCTCCTGGGCAAGCGGGCCGGCGAGATCGAGGCCCTCTCGACCCGCTTGGGCACCCTGCGTGAGGCCATGCGTGCCGTCGGTGCTGACGTCACGACCCTGGGCCACGGGGAGCAGGCCGACGACGTCGCCGCACGCTGCCAGCAGGTCGACGCCCTGGTCCTGGAGTGCTCCGAGCAGCTCCGCCCACTGAGCAGCCAGATCGAGGCGCTGCGCGGAGACCTGGACTCGGTGAGCTTCCGCGTCGCCCTGGCCCGCCTGCACAACCTGGCCGCCGGGGCCTTCGCCCTGCAGATCCTCGAGGGCCAGGACGAGGTCGACGCCAACGACGCCGTCGGCAGCCTCACCGAGCTGTGCTCGGCGCTGAGCGACGGCGCCGACAACCTTACCCAGCGCGTCGACCTGCTTGACGCGCGTCGCGAGCTGGTGGGAGGCGAGCTGGATGTCGTGGCCGAGGACCTCGGCGTCATCCAGGGCCCGATCCTGGAGGTTCTCGAGGCGGCCGCAGCCGCCGGCGCCGGGCAGGCCGACTCCGTGACCACCGCCCGCACCCTGGCCGAGCAGGGCTTCGGCGAGGCCCGGGACCTGGCCGACCTGGCCGTGCGCCTGCGCGACCTCGAGGTCCCCTTCGAGGCCGAGGCCATCAACAGCGCCCTGGCCGACGTGCGCGCCGCCCTGGCCGAGCTCGAGTAGCCGCGGGCTCAGTCCCGCACCAGCTCCACGAGCACCTCGGCGTGATCGGTGTGCGGGAACATGTCGAACAGGCGCGAGCGCACCACCCGCATCGAGGGCAGGTGCACCAGATCCGCCGCCAGCGTGCGCGGGTTGCAGGAGGAGTAGAGCACCCGGCCCACGCCGGAGGCCTCGATCCGAGTGGCCAGCTGCTCCCCGATCCCGCGTCGGGGCGGGTTGACCACGAGCAGGTCCGGGCGCTGCGGCCCGCCGACGCGATCCCCGGCGGCCGGGTCCAGGACGCGGGCGTCTCCGGCCTCGAAACGCACCAGGTCGGGGTCCAGTCCCATGAGGTCGGCGGCCGCGCGCGCCCCGTCGATGGCCGACGCCGAGACCTCCACCCCCAGCACCCGGCGGCCGGGCGCCGCCAGGGCAAGGGCGAAGCCGCCGACGCCGCAGAACAGGTCCCACACCCGGGCCGGCCGGGCCTCCTCGACCCAGTCGCGGGCGGTGGCGTAGAGGGCCTCGGCCACGGCCGTGTTGGTCTGGAAGAAGGAACGGGTGGGCAGGTAGAGGGGCAGCTCGACGCCGTCGGCGCGCAGGCCTGCTTGGCCTCCGCCATCCGGTGACGGCAGGCTCAGGCGCATGAGGAGGCGGTCCTCCTCGGTCAGGAAGATCTCCTCGGGCCCCTCGATGACGGCCTGGTGGACGCTCTGGATGTTGACGGCGGCCACCGCCAGTTGGGGCAGGCGCCGACGCAGGTCCGGCACGGCGGCGCGCAGCCGATCCAGATAGCGGCGGGAGCGCAGGACGAAGCGCACCATGAGGTCGTCGTCGGGCGAGGCGGTCACCAAGACGTACTTGAGCTCGCCGCGGCGCGCGGGCACGTCGTAGGGGCGCAGGCCCAACTCGGTGACGAGGCCGGCCAGCACCGGCAGGGCCGCCTCGATGGCAGGCACGTGCAGCGGGCAGGTGCGCAGGTCGACGCCGCACCCGGCGCCATCGAGGATCCCCAGGGTGGGGTGGGCGGCGGTCCCGGCCACCGCCATCTTCGCCTTGTTGCGGAAGCCGGTGGGGGCGCTCGCCGCCGGCGCCTGCCACAGCTCGGATGGGACATGCTCGGCCAGGAGGGCGGCGACGCGGGACTGCTTGGCGGCCAGCTGGGCGGGCATCGGCAGGGACAGGTGGGGGCAGGAGCGGCAGGTGCCGGCGTCGTGGAGGGCGCAGGACGCCGCGTCTGCTGCGGTCACCGACATGTCCCCTCCCGGTGGTGCGCTCGTGGCCGGGCCGTGGGTGGGGCTGCGACAGGAGCGGCCGGGCCCCGGACGGCTGCGGGTGATGAGTGGAGCCGCTTGTCGGACTCGAACCGACGACCTGCTGTTTACAAGACAGCTGCTCTACCAACTGAGCTAAAGCGGCGCGCGGCCGGCCAGGCGGCCGCAGGTGCGTGGGACAGTCTGACACAGACCGCCCCGGGGCGGGAAACCGGGGGAGACGGGCTGCGCTCGTCGCCGTCCGGGCCCGTGGGTGCCGGGAGGAGGCCTGTGCAGAGCCGCCGCCCCGGCGGCGGGTCCCAGCGTGGGATCAGCCCTGCTGAGTCGGCTGCGGGCTGGGCTGCTGAGATGCCTGCTGGCTGGGCTGCGCCGTCGGGGTGGCGGCAGCAACGAGCTCGGTCAAGGAGGTCTGCGTCTGGAGCTTGCTCAGGTCGACCTTCTCACCCTTGAAGAAGATGGTGGGGGTGCTCTGCAGGTCCCTGGCGGCGAAGGCCTCGGTACCAAGCTTGACCCACTTGCCGTACTTGTCGGAGTCGATGGCCGCCTTGAACTTGTCGGAGACCTCCTTGGGGACGTTCACCTTGGTGGCGGCGGCCACCAGGCCCTCCACCGTCATGTTCTTCTGGCTCTTGGTCTGAATGGCCTGGGCGAGGATCTCGAAGGCGGCGCCATGGAAGCTCAAGGACTGGGCCGGGGCCTCGTCGAGCACCACGCCCATCGCGTTCATGACCGCGCTGGTCCACTCCTGATCGAGGATCTTGGCGGGGTGAAGGGCCAGGGTGATCTTCTTGCCGCTCAGGAGCTGGTTGATCTCCTGGGTGTGGAGGACGTCGAACTCGGCACAGTGAGGACAGGAGTAGTCGAAGTAGATGTCCAGGATGGGGGCTGCGGCGGCGACGGTGTCGAGAGTGGAGCCCTCGCCGTAGGTCCAGGAGGCATCGGAGAGGACCTGCTTGGGGATACCACTCTGATTCGCCTTCGCAGTGGCCAGGCCCTCGCTCGGCGCGGGGAACTTCGACGACGCCTTGTTGTCCTTGGTGCCGTTCTTGGCCTCGACGCCGCGGTAGACGAGGTAGCCGAGTCCGCCGGTCACTCCCAGGCCCGCGACCCCGATGAAGCTGCGGCGGGCGATCGTGTTGCGGCGCTCGCGGCGGGCTGAGGCCTCGCGCAGCTCCTTGGCCTTGAGGCGCGCGGCCTCACGGCGCTGGGCCTTGGTCTGGCGGGGCTGGTTACTGGACACGCGGTGCTCCTTGTGGTGCGGTGACGAGCGGACGACCAGGAAGACGAATGGTCAATGAGTGACTGTTGTCGTGACGTCATTCTGCCCGAGGAACCTGGAGGAAACCACGCCTGGTGTCTGCCGGTGGCGGATTGTGACGCATCGGTCGTCGTTGGTTCGTTGCGTGCAGCCGGGGTCGGGCAGAATCGGGGGAATCAGACCGCGTGGTCCGGAATCAGCCGGGCAGAGAGGATTGTGACCATGATGGATGGACCGATGGACGGCCCCATGCGCGGCATGATGGATGGGCCGATGGGTGGCCAGATGGAGGACCAGATGGTCCTGCTCCAGAACATGTCGACCGACTGGGGAAACTGGATGCAGTCCGTGGACGCCCAGGAGGTCGTGGTGGAGGTTGAGGGCGTGGGGACGCGCGCCGCCGTGACGAGCCGCGTGCTCAGGCCCCGCGGCATTCTGCGTCGCGCCCAGTGGGCCGAGAATGAGATGCCCGTTGAGCTGGTCCGTGAGGCCGTGCGCCTGCGGGCGCTCATGGCCCACCCCCGTGGTGGAACCTGGACCTGGGCGGCGCTGTCCATGAAGAGCAGCGAGGGCTACAAGCTCATCTCCGACTTCGACTACGATCGCGAACCGGTCCTCGACCCGCCGTACACGGCGGAGGACTGCGCCAAGGAGCTGGAGGTCTTCCCCCGTGACCCCGGTGCGATCCCCGACTGGATGAAGATCGGGCTCTGAGGACCGGAGTAAAAGGTATCCGGCTCATGTGAACGCCAGTACCAGCCAAAAAGTTACCAACGATAGGCGCGGACGGTGCGTCTGGAGATCGACAGGCTTGACAAGGTCGGTGAGGCGTTCCGGTCGAGGTCTAGTTACATCCAGTCCAAGGTAAACAAGTACGGTAGTGAACTTGCCGCTGACATTGATCAGCGGTATGAGGGTGGACACATTGTGGGCGACCAGTTCGGTGGGCCGCCGGAGGAGATCAATACCGTGGCAATGCTTGAGGAGGTGAACCAGACGCGTGTCGGGAAGGAGTCAAAGAGGCTTATTCATGGGGTGTATGTGAATATGAGTCCGAGGATGGCGGTGATGGTTTCTGGGAAGGTGTCTAGTGGTCTTGTGTAGTCGGTGTGCAGGATTCTCCAGGTCTTGATGTTGGCGATGACTTGCTCGATCTTGTAGCGGACCTGGTTGACGGTCTTGTTATAGGTCTTGTCGTCTGGGTGGAGCGGCAGGTTCGGAGGTTTCCTCTTCGGGGTGATCATTCCCAGTCCGATGTACCCCTTGTCGCCGATGTGCTGCGGTGGTGGGGATCCGTCCGGGATGTCAAGCAAGCCGCTGCGGCGCAGGGCCTTGGCGTCGTGCGTG
>NZ_KV810930.1:16634-31872 GCF_001812965.1 Actinomyces sp. HMSC075C01 | reverse complement strand
TCCCTGAGAGGGTGCAGGCCACCTGGACGTTCAGACCTGTGGTCTTGTGCCTGCCTTAAGTCAAGCTCAGGATGACCCTTCCAGGACCAGCACTCCAGGAGGGTGCCGTCGATGATCAGCTGGGCCGTGGGATCCAGATCCTCCACCGTTGGAACACTGCCGTTCAGGCAGGCGGCGATCAGGGGCGTGTAGGCGGTAATGACGCGGGAGACGGTGGCCTGCCAGACGCAGTAGACCTCGGTGAGCAGCTCCTGGGACAGGTTATGTCTCAGGTACGTCAGGGTCAGGCGCACGCACAGGAACAGCCCTAACACCCTCGCCCCAAACACAGGCAGAGGACCGGAGACGTGAATGGCCTCGCACAGGTCCAGGACCTCGCTGCGGGAGATTCTCGTGCTACTATTCATGGCGGTCTGCTTCTTGGTTAGATTGGCTTAGACACCAAAGATTCTCTCAAGAGCAAGTCGTCACCCTGCTTAACGCACGTAATAGCGGCAAAACACCATCAACACCCCTATGAATAAGCCTCAAACTCTTACCTCCTTCTTGAGCGAAAGTTCGCAGCTAAACCAGAGAACTACAATAATCTCGCGCTAGAGTTCGATTACCCAGAACCGGCTGATCCCACAAAGTTAACCAATACTGAACGGGTCCCAGAAAAGTTTGAGGTAAAATGGACGGATGCCGCTGGAGAGGCGGACTCGAAGCCATTCGAGAATCTACCGCCGCAGAAACGGGTAGGGGTAAACTGATGTCAGGCATGCAGGGTGGCAAGTGTAATCCAGTTGTTTTGAAGTTTGAGGGGTTGTTGCGTGACTGGTTATTAGATTAAGGTGGAGCCCGGGTCGATATTGATTATCATGCGATCCACCGGACAGGCCGCGTGAAGGTGTGGCTGATGCGCGGAGAAGAGCGAAAGTCTGTTCATCTCCCTCGTGAGGTGAGTTTCGCGATGCATGATATTCGTGGGTCTCAGGCGGATCCGCATCGAGGTGCGTGGTTGTGGTCGCATTTTTGGATGGAGGAGTCTGATGGGGTGCTGCATCAGGAGTGTGACTGGATGCGTGAGCCGGAGATTGATGATGATGCGCCAGTGATGGATGGAGATGCTGCTCTTGAACTGGATTACTTTCCTCGGGATCCGCAGTGGATTCCGGAATAGATGGCAACCAAGGCTGCTGCTCATCAGAAGGTGAGGGAAGCTCGGGAACGCCGTCGTCAGCGGGACCGGGAGCGTCGAGCCCGCAAGAAGGCAGAAGCCGCCCAGGCTGAGGGCAATGGCGCTGGTGAGCCTGGTTCGGGTAGAGTCAGCCGCTCTGGTGACGAGTGAGTGAGGAGTTGTGTGAGTGAGGTGCGGGAGCCCGAGGCCGTAGCATCCTCGGGCGGCTACTACACGATTCAGGAGTCGGCGCCGGAGGTCGACCCCACGAGACGGTCCGTGCCGGGTCCAGTGACGGACTACGGGGTCTTCCCCGCGCCTGGGACTTCAGGTGCGCCGGCCCCCGGGATGCTGCCTGCGCCGATGATCGCTCCGGCACCAGTCAAGGTGCGTGCTCCATCGGGTGCCGAGGCCTGGAGCACAGGGCTGCTGGCACTGCTGGCGTTTCTGCCGGGGTTCAACGTGCTACTGGCGGCGGTCGCGATGATGGTGGTCGGCCTGTGGAACAAGAAGGACCTGCGTGAGCCGGCCCGGACGAATCGCCGCCTGGCAGCGAGCTGGGGACTGACACTGCTGCTGGTGGAGCTGGCCCTCATAGCAATCCAGATTGCCGTGGCCTCCATCGCGAACGACGTCGATGAATCTCCATCCTTCATGCCGTGGGGCACCCCGATCATGATGGCCCTGGGGATGGTCGTGGTCCACGTGCTGGTGTGCTCCGTCCAAGCGATCCGGGCCTACCGCGGCACAACCCTCCGCTTCGGCGGCTTCCCCTTCTTCCACTGACTGGGCCCAGGCCGGAGCCAGCATCTCACCGGCGTCACCAGGCCCGGAGGCGGGTGCCGCCAGGGAACCACGGCGTCCGCCGCCGAGGCGGCATCTCAGCTCCCGAAAGGAACCAGGCTCGGAATCGGCAGCGCTCCGGCGAATGTCAAGACGAAGAACACGGCACCAACACCCAGCATCGCCATCACCAGATTCCTTCGGCCATTGTCACTGGGGGTGAAGGAATTGAGAATATGCGCGCCACCGCGTCGCGTCGCCGCCCCCCACGGCACCAGCCACAGGATGAGAAGGTACAGGGCGACCGCGACGAAATAGAGGATGTAGATACGACTATTGGGGGGGAACGACCCGAGAATCAGGGCGTCGTCGTTCGCCGCACCCATCGAGTAAGCGGCGGTGAGGAGGACGACCGCGGTCCCTATGGCCAGGAGAAAAGCGAAGCTAGCAGAGACCAGCGAACGCAACAGATACCACGGGGTCATCGCCCACATGCGGGAGTTGTCCGACGGCGAGGTGCCGCCGCGCTGAAGCCGGTTCCAACGCCGAGCGTCCTGGGCCCGGCCCACAGCGCCGGCCACCACTATCAGAATCACCCCAGCAATCGCCATCAAACCCGGCCTGACGATCCCGATGGAGGCCAGCATGAACCATGTGGCCAGCATCGCCAGCGGACGACGCACCGGCTCCTGCGCCCACTGGGGCAGCTCCCCCGGACGGCTGGGGGAGCTGAACCGGCGCACCTGCGCCCCTGGGGCGCCGGCTGCCATCGGCCCCGTCATCGCTCCCGCCGACGACGCAGCCGTCGGACCGGCGACGGCCTGGGAGTAGCCGGGCTGATACGCCGTCGGATGCTGGCCGGAGTAGGGGAACATCGGCACCTGCCCCGACGGCGCCGGACGCGGGTACGCCCCCGAGGAGGCCGCAGGCGCAGGAGCACCCACGCCGTACTGCATCGACTGCGCCCCCCTGGAGGGCATCGCCGAACTGTTCTGGTACCACTGACGCGGCGGGATGGCCGGTGGGGGCTGGGCGGAAGCGCCAGAAGCGGCCGACGGCGCTGAGTACCCGTACCCGCCCTCCGCGCCGGAGGGCGCAGAGATGGGACTGCCGTATGCGGCCGGGGAGGCCGAGGTCGCACTACGAGCATCGCGAGGCGACCCCGAGGTCGAACCGTAGCCAGGAACGAAAGTGCTGGTGCTCCGCTCCAGCTCACTGGACTCCGGCTCCTCGTCCTCGGGCCCCAGGAGCCGATCGACCGCCTCCTGCCCGGTCCCGCCCTCGGCGATCTCATCGAGCACCTCCAGCAGGCCGTCCGGGCTCAGACGGTTCTCCGCCTCAGGGGCGAGCGCCGCCGTGAACGCCCGCGCCAGCGCCGGATTCTCCTCCTCCAGGTTGCCCAGCTCCGGGGTGCCCGCGTAGACGCGCCGGAAGACCACCTGCCAGGCCCCCGAACCGAAGGGAGCCAGACCGGTGACGGTGAACAGGAGCACACCCGCGCAGGCGTACCAGTCGACGTCGGCATTCGGCTCCCCGCCGTCGAGCATCTCCGGAGGGATGAACCCCGGCGTACCCGTGACCTGGCCGGTCTGCGTGAGCCGGACGTCGTCGGCCACCTGGGCGATGCCGAAGTCGATGAGAACCGGCCCCTGCGCACTGAGCATGACGTTGGAGGGCTTGAGGTCGCGGTGGATGACGCCGGCGGCGTGCACCGCGCGCAGCGAGTCGACCAGCCCGTGGGCCAGGTCGGCCAGGTCGCGGGCGTCAGTGGTCAGGTCGTAGACGCCCTCATGCTCCACCTCATGCTGCAGGGTGGGGCCCTCGATGAGCTCGGTGATGACGAAGGTGATGCCCTGGGAGCCGTCCCCGGTCTCGATGTCCAGGATGCGCGCCACGCGCGTGTCCCTCACCCGGGCCAGGACGCTGGCCTCCCGGTCCAGACGGCGCCGAGCCGTGGGGTCCGCGGCGATCTGCGGGTGGAGGATCTTCATGGCCACGTGGCGCCCACCCTCATCGGTGGCCTCCCACACCACGCCCATGCCCCCGGCGCCCAGGCGACGCAGAAGCCGGTACCCCCCCACTGTGGTGCCGGCGCGCAGCTTGCTCAGGGTGACCGGCTCGCCCGGGTGCGCGTCGAAGTTCTGCGTCATGGCCCCCACAGTACCGGGCCGGATCCACTCGTGGGTGCCCCGAAGCTGTGGGGCTCTTCGCCCGACTGTGGGCCATGTCGCGGGAGTAAAGCCAGTGATGGAGCCGCATTGCCGGTATCGGGTCGGATGGTTTCCGACGGCGGGGATGGGGAGGCCTCCACCGGCCGCCACCGCCGTCGAGGACTGTCGAGGGCTGTCGAGGACTGCCCTGACTGATTGCTGCGAATCGCTGGTCAAAGCGGGAAACCTGTGTCAAGATGAGCCCGTCCGCGGTCGAACGGCTGACCGCGGCACGTGTCAATGCGGACACGCATCGGCACCTTTCACGACGGATCGTCCGGCACGTACCTGCCGGTGAAGGGAAGCACCACCCATGGCAACTGTGACTTTCGAGAACGCCACACGTATTTACCCGGGCAATGACCGCCCCAGTGTTGACTCTCTCAACCTCGAGATCGCTGATGGCGAGTTCCTCGTACTTGTTGGCCCCTCCGGCTGCGGTAAGTCCACCTCCCTGCGCATGCTCGCGGGCCTGGAGGACGTCAACGCCGGTCGTATCCTCATCGGTGACCGCGACGTCACCGATGTTCAGCCCAAGGACCGTGACATCGCCATGGTCTTCCAGAACTACGCGCTCTACCCGCACATGACCGTGCACGACAACATGGGCTTCGCCCTCAAGATCGCCGGCACCCCCAAGGCCGAGATCGACAAGCGCGTGCGCGAGGCCGCCAAGATCCTCGGCCTGACCGAGTACCTGGACCGCAAGCCCAAGGCCCTCTCCGGTGGTCAGCGTCAGCGTGTGGCCATGGGCCGCGCCATCGTGCGCAAGCCCAAGGTCTTCCTCATGGATGAGCCGCTGTCCAACCTGGACGCCAAGCTCCGTGTGCAGACCCGCACCCAGATCGCCTCGCTCCAGCGCTCGCTGGGCGTCACCACGGTCTACGTCACCCACGACCAGACCGAGGCCCTCACCATGGGTGACCGCATCGCGGTCCTCAAGGACGGCGTGCTCCAGCAGGTCGGTACCCCGCGTGAGATGTACGACCACCCCGCCAACGAGTTCGTCGCCGGCTTCATCGGCTCGCCGGCCATGAACCTGGGGCAGTTCACGATCAAGGGGGACGTCGCCACCGTCGGCGCCGCCAAGATCCAGCTGTCCAAGGCGACCCTGGACGCCATCACCCCCGAGGACGGCGGCAAGGTGACCATCGGGTTCCGGCCCGAGTCGCTCGACGTCGTCTCCGCCCAGGACGAGCACTCCATCCCGGTGCGCCTGTCCTTCGTGGAGGAGCTGGGCTCCGACGCCTACATCTACGGTGAGCTCGTCGGCGCCGAGGAATCCGAGGCCAAGCTCGGTTCCGGTGAGGACTCCAGCCAGATCATCGTGCGCGTGCCTCCACGCACCGCCCCCGAGCCGGGTGAGACCGTCTACGTGCGGATCCGCCCCGGTCAGGAGCACATCTTCTCCGCCTCCACCGGCAAGCGCCTGCCCGCCTGAGGATGCTGAGCACGACGGCGCCGTTCCCCTGTCCCGGGGCGGCGCCGTCGTCGCACTCACCAAGGGGGCCGGTGGCGGAGGCCAGCCGGCGGGGGAGGTTCAGCGGCCAGCACGGGAAGAAGTGTGGTCAGCGGCTCATGTCTCGAAAAGCAAATTGGGTTCCTGCCTGAAAGAATGACGTCATGTCCCAGTCCATGAAGATCACGGCGGCGACCATTGACCCGGCGCTGCTCGACCTCCCCTGGGAGACGGCGCTGGAGGAGTGGCCCACCGAGGTCCTCGCCGCGCTGCCCCGTGGTCTGTCCCGCCACATCGTGCGCTTCGTCAACCTCTCTGAGCGCGTCATCGCGGTCAAGGAGATCGGCGAGTCCGTGGCCCACCGCGAGTACGAGCTCCTGCGCGACCTGGTGCGACTGGGGGCGCCCTGCGTGCATCCGACGGCGGTCATCACCGGCCGCCGCAGCATCACCGGTGAGGAGCTCAACTCGGTGCTCATCACCGAGCACCTGTCCTACTCCCTGCCCTACCGGGCGCTGTTCAGCCAGTACATGCGGCCCGAGACCGCCACCCGACTCATTGACGCGCTCGCCGTGCTCCTGGTGCGCCTGCACCTGCTGGGCTTCTACTGGGGGGACGTGTCCCTGTCCAACACGCTCTTCCGTCGCGACGCCGGGGCCTTCGCCGCCTACCTGGTGGACGCCGAGACCGGGGAGCTCCACCCCGAGGGCCTCACGGACGGCAAGCGCCTCTACGACATCGACGTGGCCCGCACCAACATTATCGGCGAGCTCATGGACCTCCAGGCCGGCGCCCTGCTGGAGCCGAGCGTGGACACCATTGAGGTGGGGGACCGGATCGTCAGCCGTTACACCGAGCTGTGGGACGTGCTCACCGCCAAGGAGTCCTTCTCCATGGATGAGCGCTGGCGCCTGCGCCGCCGGGTCGAGAAGCTCAACGAGATGGGCTACGACGTCGCCGAGCTCACCATGAACACCGACTCCCAGGGCAACCACATCACCATTCAACCCAAGGTCGTCGACGCCGGTCACTACCACCGCCAGGTGATGCGACTGACCGGCCTGGACGTCCAGGAGCGCCAGGGCCAGCGCATGCTCAACGACCTGGAGGCCTACCGGGCCATCACCGGCCGCAGCGACGACCCCATCGAGCTCGTGGCCCACGCCTGGCTGGCGGAGGTCTTCGAGCCCACCATTCACTCCGTCCCCGTCGAGATGCGCCGCAAGCTGGAGCCCGCCGAGATCTTCCACGAGATCCTCGAGCATCGCTGGTACATGTCCGAGGCCCAGAACCGCTACGTCACCACCCAGGAGGCGGTGGACGACTATGTGGCCACGGTGCTGCCCCAGCACCGTGACGAACGGGCCTACCTGGGGAACGGGGACACCCAGGAGATGGAGGCGATCGTCGTCGACGACGACACCGATGAGCCGACGCCCGAGGACGACGCCGAGTTCGCCGCCCGCGACGAACAGACCCTGGCCGACTACGCCGCCAACCCTCACGGCTTCACCGCCGGCATGAAGTTCAAGGGGGAGTAAGGCTCGCTGAGCAGACCGTGCGGGGCGAGGGCGCCGGTGGAGTCCGGCTGGTTGATAGTCTGGCCTTGATCAGCTGAGACGATGAGAAGGGCCGTGACGGGGATATGAGCCAGGACGCGCCCGCATTTCAGGCCCTGCCCGGGGCGACGCCGCAGAACAGTGCCTTCATCGACCTGTACTTCGACCCGTCCATCTCACTGCCGGGCAAGAGCACCGTGTCCATCACGATCAACGGCTGGGCGATGCGCCTGTCCGCGGGCCAGTCCGTGAGGATTGCGGTGCCGCCGGGGCCGGTGAGCGTTGTGTCCTACCGTTTCGCGGCCTTTCTCAGTCCCAAGCCGCGCCTTGAGCTCGTCATGCAACCCGGCCAGGTGGCCCCGGTGTTCTACCGCGCCTCGATCCTGAACGGCGACCCGGGGGCGCTGAGCATAGGAAAGCATCGCGGCATGTCCCGAACTGAGAAAGGGGCGCTGATCTTCGTGCTGGTGGTGCTGTTGCATATTCTCGTCGCTGGCGTGGTGCCGTTGTTGATTATCTTGAGCCGGGGGATGCCTGAGTAGCCCGCCGGTGCCCCTGCGGCTTGCGGGTGCGGCTTACGGGCGGCACCAGGCGCCCCCCGGCGGCGGGTCCTCAGGCGCCGAGCTCCTCGGCGACTAGGGCCATCTCCTCGTCGGCGCGGCGGCGCAGCTCGCGGTGTCGCGTCCAGGAGGCCAGCGAGACCTCGGTGATGGCGTCCACCAGCAGGAAGGCCCCTACGGCCGCCATCCCGCCCGGGATGCTGCCGGTCGAGCGACGACGGCGCACGGCGGCCCCCACGAGAGCCCCGCCCAGGCCCGCCTCGAGCAGCGCTGCACCCCGCACCGCCCACGGCTTGTCCGTCACCGTGCGCACATAACCCTGCCAGAAGGCCGAGCCCGGGGTGGAGGGGTCGGCCAGCAGCAGGCCCACGCTGCGGCCCACTGCGTTGGACAGTCCGCGCGGCTCGTGCACGACGACGCCGGGAACCTCCACCGGCGCCAGGCGGCCGGTGAGGACCTCCAGCACCCAGTCAGGCAGGCCCAGGGCCTCAAGCATGGCGGCGAAACCCTCGATGCCGGGCTGGACAATGGCGGCGGCCGCGGCCTCCAGGTCCGCTCCCGGGACGGCGTCGACGATCCCCGACGCGTCGGTCAGGTCCGCCAGGAGCTCATCCACCAGGGACTTCAGGGCCGGGCCGGGCTCCTTGACCCCGCCCCACACGTAGCGTGACGTCATGCCCCAGGAGAAGACGGCGTCGTCCTCCGGGTCCCCGGTGGGGATGGCGCGGATGGACATGTCCTCGGAGTCGGAGGTCAGCACCAGGGCCGGCAGGGACTCCTCGTCCCAGCCGAAGGTGCCCAGCTCCGTGCCCTCACCGGAGTACATGACGATGCGGCGGTCCAGGCTCGGCGCCGAGGCCACCGCCAGGGGCCGCTCCAGCAGGGTGGCCTGCAGCGGCACCATGTAGGCACTCATCGGGGAGATCACCACGGTACGGGCGCTGGCCGAGCCGTGGTGGGAGATCGTGGGCAGCTCGATGTCGTCGGGCAGGGCGTTGAAGGCCGCCGGCCCCACGGCGACATCGGCCGTGAACTCCCGGGCCAGGGACTCCACGAGCTCACTGACACTCGGACCGGGCACAACGCCCCCGCGGGAGGGCGGCGTCACCGCGACCCGGCCCTCGACGTCGGTCATAAGGGTCAGGCTGAGCAGGTGGGTGGTGGCCGGGAACCACTCCAGGCGCACGACCACCCCGCGCTCGGCGAAGGCGTCTGCGACCGCCTCCGGCGTCGTGCCCGGCGCGATGAGCACGCCGTCGGTGCGGTTCCAACGCTGCGAAGCGTCCTGGGCCATGGGGACCTCCTGTGGATCGGATGCGGCCCATTGTGTCAGCAACGGGGCCGTCATGGGGAAGTGTAAACCGGGCACTTTCCCTGCCGGGAGCGGCCGGCTCAGTCGGTTCGGCCGGATCGGCAGGCTCCGCCGGGGGCGGCCGGCCGTCAGCGGCGGCGGGGGTCAGCTGCCGGCGTCGGCGGCCCGGCGGCGCCGGCGGTCGACCTCGTAGAGGCTGATACCCGTGGCCACGGCCGCGTTGAGGGACTCCACGCTGCGGCTGATCGGCACCGAGGCCAGCACGTCACAGGTCTCGCGCACCAGGCGGGACAGGCCCGCCCCCTCCGCACCAGTGACCAGCACCAGGGGCGAGTCGGCCAGGGTGAGGTCCTCGACAGCCGTGCTGCCCGAGCCGTCCAGGCCGACGACGAAGCAGCCCTCCTTCTTCAGCTGCTCCAGGGCGCGCACGAGGTTCGTCTCGCGGGCCACGCGCACCCGGGCGGCGGCGCCGGCCGACACCTTCCACACGGTGGCGTTGACGCCCACCGAGCGACGCTCGGGGATGATGACGCCGTCGGCCCCGAAGGCCCCGGCACTGCGCAGGACCGCGCCGAGGTTGTGGGGGTCGGTCACCTGGTCCAGGGCCACGAGCAGCGGAGTGCGTCCCAGGGCGCGGGCGCGCTCCAGCAGGTCGCGGGCGGTGGTGTACTCGTAGGCGGGCACCTCGATGGCCACGCCCTGGTGGGCGGCGGAGTCGGTCAGGGCGTCCAGGTCCAGCTTGGTGGTCTCCAGCACCGGGGCGCCCAACAGGGCGGCGCGGCGCACCACGGCTCCCAGACGCTCGTCGGACTGGGCTGAGACCGCCATGAAGACCCGGGTGATGGGCACCGAGGCGTAGGCGGCCTCGGCCACGGCGTTACGCCCGCACAGGATCTCGTGGCCCTTGGGCACGTCGAAGCGGCGCTTGATCTTCTCCAGCTGCTTGGCGCGGGTGGGCTGGGCGGCCCGGGACTCGGCGCGGGCCTTCGCCCGGGCCTTGGGGTGGCCGACGCGGTTCTCCGCGCGCGGAGTGGGGCCCTTGCCCTCCAGGCCCTTGCGGCGCTGGCCGCCCGAGCCCTTCGTGGGGCCCTTCTTCGAGCCGGGGCGGCGCTTGGCACCGGGGTACTGCTCGTTGCCGGGCATCCGGCCTCCTGTTCGTGACGGTGCGAATTAATGCGAAAGAGTCGTGGGTGGTGGGGCCGCTCAGGCCAGGTGCCAGCGGGCGCCCGAGGGGGAGTCCTCAACGACGACGCCGGCCCCGGTCAGCTTGTCACGCAGGGCGTCTGCGCGCGACCAGTCCTTGGCGGCGCGGGCCTGGGCCCGCTCGTCGAGGTCGTGGCGGATGAGCCGGTCGAGGGCCTCCATGGCGGCGCCGCCCTGGGAGGAGCCGGCGCCGTCGAGCACCCGGGTGCGCCAGGGCTCGGCCAGTGGGTCCAGGCCCAGGACGTCGAGCTGGGAGCGCAGGTCCAGGGCGAGACCGGTCACTGAGGCGCACAGGTCGTCATCGGCCCCCTGACCGCCGCTGGGGGCGGCCTGGGTGAGGGCCACGTTGAGGGCCTTGAGGGTGGCGTGGACGACCGCCATGGCGCCGGCCAGGTTGAGGTCCTCATCCATGGCGGCGGTGAACTCGGCCGGCAGGGCCCGGGCGCGCACTTGCTCGGCGGGGGCGTCGACGAGGTTGGTGCCTCCGTCGTCGCAGAACTCGTAGGCCCGCAGGATCGCACCGGACAGGCGCTCCCACAGGGCGGCGGCGTCGGCCAGGGTCTCCTCGGAGAACTCCACGGTGGAGCGGTGGTGGACGGTGCCCAGGGCCAGGCGCAGCACGGCGGCGTCGTAGCGCTTGAGCAGCTCGGCCACCACCAGGGAGTTGCCCAGCGACTTGCTCATCTTCTCGCCCTTGATGGTCACCCAGGCGTTGTGGACCCAGTGGCGCGCGAAGCCCCAGCCGGCGCCGTGGGACTGGGCCTGCTCGTTCTCGTGGTGCGGGAAGCGCAGGTCGATGCCGCCGCCGTGGATGTCGAAGGTCTCGCCCAGGTAGCGGCGGGACATGGCCGAGCACTCCAGGTGCCAGCCGGGCCGGCCCCGACCCCAGGGGGCGTCCCAGGCGGCGTCAGCCGGCTCGGTGGGCTTGGCGGCCTTCCACAGGGCGAAGTCGCGCGGGTCGCGCTTGTCGGCCTCGACGTCGTCATCCAGCTGGGACTCGTCCTCAGTGGTGGCCAGGTCCTCCAGACGCTGGTTGGTCAGGGACCCGTAGTCCGGCAGCGAGCGCACGTCGTAGTAGACGTTGCCGGACTCGCCGACGTAGGCGTGGCCGGCGTCCAGCAGGCGCTGGACCAGGTCGATCATCTCGGGGATGTGGCCGGTGGCGCGCGGCTCATAGGTGGGGGCGGCCACGCCCAGGGCGCGGTAGGCGGCGTCGAACTCCCGCTCGAAACGCTGGGCCCAGGCCCACCACGGCACCGGCGGCTCGGCGGCGGCGGACTTGCTGAGGATCTTGTCGTCGATGTCCGTGACGTTGCGGATGAGGCGGACCTCCTGGCCGCCGCGCTCCAGCCAGCGGCGCAGGACGTCGAAGGCGATACCGCTGCGCATGTGGCCGATGTGGGGTGAACCCTGCACGGTGGCACCACACAGGTAGATCGTCACCAGACCGGGGGTGGCGGTGGGGGCCAGCGGCACGATCGCGCGGGCGGCGGAGTCGTACAGACGCAGGGCCGGCGCGCCCGCGTGGGCGGGGGAGGTGGCGGGGCCCGTGGACTCAGGGGGCTCAGTGGGGGTGATGCTCACAGGCACAGGCTACCTGGGCGCCCGCCACCGGTGTCTACTGGGGCCAGGGCTTTTTCCAGAGATTGCCGACGTCGCGTTCGTACCTTATGCCTCGCGTTCGGGGGTTCAGGGTACGAACCGGCGGCCTACGGTACGAACCGGCGGCCTACGGTACGACCGCGCGGACGGCGTCGGGCACCGGATAGACCAGGGCGGTGGCGACGGCGAGCAGGCCCTCGGTGCGGCCCAGGAAGCCCAGGTGGTCGGTGGTGGTGGCGCAGAAGGAGACCCGGGCGGAGGCGGCCTCGGACAGTGCCCGGGAGGCCTCCGCGGAGCGTGCGGCCACGCGCGGGCGCTCGCCCACGAGCTGGACGGCGATGTTGCCGATCTCGAAGCCGGCCTCGCGCACCCGGCGGGCGGCCTCGCTCAGGAGCGCAGTCCCGGAGGCTCCCTTCCACTGGGGCTCGGCGGTGCCGAAGTTCGAGCCCAGGTCGCCCAGCCCGGCGGCCGAGAACAGGGCGTCGCAGCAGGCGTGGGCGACGACGTCGCCGTCGGAGTGACCGGCCAGGCCCACCTCACCGGGCCACTCCAGGCAGGCCAGGTGCATGGGGGTGCCCGAGTCGGGGGCGGCGAAGGCGTGCACGTCGGTGCCGATGCCGGTGCGCGGAAGGAACTGGGCGATCTGGTCCAGGTCGATCGTGGCCGGGCCGGCGGCGTGGCGGGCCCGGGACGGTGACGAGGGCTGTGAGTCGGGGGCGGCGGGGACAGTACCGGCGGGTGCGGCGAGAACGGGCTGGGCGGAGTGTTCCGACTGGTCTGGCTGGCGTGCGGGCATGGGGCCGTGTCTACCAGATAGGCCCCGGCCGTGTTTCGAGGGGGCGGCCTGATCGTCGTCGGGGCGCCCCAGTGGCGGTCCGCAGGAGTGGGCGTTGACGGGGCGGGGGTGCTGTCTTCTGGTGGAGAGTTATCCCCGTGGCCCTCCAAGCCGGGCGCCGTTACGTTTCCGTCATGATTATCTGGCGTGGCTGGGGCATTCTCAGCGTCTTCATCACCTTACTGGTCGCGGGTATTGTGGGGGTGACCTTCCAGGCGTTTCTTGGTCGTGGCAACGCGGCGGTCTCTTTTGGGTATGGACTCGGGTTCATCGTGGCTGGGGTGGCCAACTACCTTTTCGGGCGACAGGTGAATGCGGTGGCTCCCGCCAAGAAGATCGAGGCGTTCAAGGAGCAGATGCGCCGCGAGATGTGGGACCGTGTGGCTCACGGGGCCTTCCAGGTGGCGCCGGGAACACCGCCGCCGGCAAACCGTGGAGAGGCGCACCAACAGATCGAGTACCTCGTCGGGCAGGCGAGTACGGACGCTGCGAGGGGCCTGCGTAACATCCACACCCTTTTCTTCATCCCGGTCCAGTGGGTCGGAGCGGCCGAAGGCGTGCTGGGAGTGGTCCTGATCGTCCTGTCGGTGGTGATGTCCTTCTCCGGCTGAGCAGTCCTCGCGGGAGCGAGCCCGCCGATGGGGCCTGGCCAGCACTGACCGGGTCGGTTCCGACGTCGTCTCAGGGCAGGCGCCAGTCCACGGGCGCGGCCCCCATCTCGGTGAGGATCGTGTTGGCGCGGCTGAAGGGGCGCGAGCCGAAGAACCCGCGCGAGGCCGACAGCGGGGACGGGTGCGGTGAGGCGATGATGGGGGTCCGTCCCAGCATCGGGGTCAGCGACTGCGCCGGTCGCCCCCACAGGATCGCCACGAGCGGGCCGCCGCGCTCCACCAGGGCCTCGATCGCCCGCTGTGTCACCTTCTCCCAGCCCCAGCCCTTGTGTGAGGCCGGCGCCCCCGGGCGAACCGTGAGAACCCGGTTGAGCAGCATGACGCCCTGTCGGCACCACGGCGTCAGATCCCCCGACGTCGGCCGGGGCACGCCCAGGTCGCTGACCAGCTCGCGGAAGATGTTCTCCAGGCTGCGCGGGGGCTTGACGCCGGGCGCCACCGAGAAGCTCAGCCCCATGGGGTGGCCCGGGGTGGGGTAGGGGTCCTGACCTACGATGAGGATGCGCACATCCTCCATCGGGTAGGTGAAGGCGCGCAGCACATCGGTGCCCGCCGGGAGGTACCCGGCGCCGGAGGCCACCTCCTGGCGCAGCCGCTCCCCGATCTCGTGGACCGTGGGCTCCACGGGGGCCAGGGCGCGCGCCCAGGAGGGATCAATGATCTCGGACAGGGGCTTGGCGGATGTCACGCAATGAGCCTAACGGCCTACCTGGGGCACCCGCAGGATCTTACCGGGCCCGATGTCACCGCAGTGTGAGCCGGACGTGGTGAGCAATACCCGACGAACGACGCTCGGGCCGGTATCTTGTGAGCGTGAGCAACTATGACTACCCCGAGGACGAGTTCGACGTCGGCGATGATGACGGCCCGGTTCCCGTGGGCGTGCACCGTGCCCAGGTGCCCCGGTGGCGCAGCTGGGTGCCGCTGCTGGCGATCATCGTCATTGCCCAGGCGCTCGCCTGGGGTGCGGTGACGCTGTTCCTCAATGGCGCGGGAGGCTCCGGCTCGTCGGGCGCGGCCTCCTCCTCTCAGCCCGCCCAGAGCGGACAAGCCGGTGGCAACAAGAACGCGGGCAACAAGAACGCGGACAACAAAGCGGATAACGCGGGCAACAAGGGCGGCGCCGCCTCGGCCAAGCCCAGCGCCTCGGCCAGCCCCTCCGGCAACGTGGACTTCACCACCAGGGTCACGGTGGCCAACGGGACGAATACTGACGGACTGGCCAAGGGGGCCAGCGAGAAGCTCACCAACGGCGGCTTCACCGCGGTGGAGGTCATCCCCGGGATCTACGAGAACGCGGAGCCGGCCAAGTCGACGGTCTACTTCAGCTCCCCGCAGGCCCGGACTGCCGCCGAGGAGATCGGCAAGCGACTGGGGATCAGCAACGTGGTGGAGGGCACCGCGGACAACACCCAGGACGCCCCGATCGCGGTCATCCTGCGTGACGACTACAAGCCGCAGTAAAGGGGCATGAGGCCACTGGCGCATCCCGGGCGTCGTCGGTTCCTGACTCTCGCCGCGGCGGTCCCGCTCACCGCCGCCGCGGCCCTCTGGGGCGGCTCGCACCTGGTGGGCCTCGGCCGCCGCGCTCCGACGCTGCTCAGTGGCGGGCTCGTCGTGGGCGGGGGAGGGGCCCTGTACCCCCTGGCCCCGGGCGACACGGTCGCCTACGTCTCGGGGACCCGCCTTCCCCAGGCCCCCGAACCGTGGGGCCTGACGACCTCGCAGCAAGGCGCCCTGGCCCGTCAGGCGCTCGCCCGCCGCAAGGCGGCCCACCTTCCTCAAGGCCGGTGGGCGGACCTGGCCGACGACGCCCTGACCGATCTGCTGGCCCTGACCGGGCCCGCGTTCATGCCCGGCCCGGTCAGCCCCGCTGGCCCCGCAG
>NZ_KV810930.1:0-16534 GCF_001812965.1 Actinomyces sp. HMSC075C01 | reverse complement strand
TCCTGCCGTCCCGTCGGTCCGGCCGACGACGCCCCCGACTCCCGCCCCCACTGCCTCCGCCGCCTCCGGGGGCGCCGGCCTGGAGGGCCGCGACTCGCACGAACTCCTCTCGCAGGGGGCGGAGGTCTTCCCGTCAGGTGCGGTCGTGGCGGCGCCCGTGAGCGTCTGGCGCTACGTCTGGCCCCGGGACGCCGCCTTCGCCGCGGCCGGCCTCAGCGCGGTGAACCTGACCGATGAGGCGCTGGGCGTCCTGGGCAACCTGGCCTCCTGGCAGCGGGCCGACGGCGGCTTCGAGGCCCGCTACACCAGCAGCGGCCGGGTGCCGGACGCCCGCCCCGCCCAGGCCGACGGCGCCGGATGGTTCCTGTGGGCCGCGGGCCGGCTCCTGGCCGACGGCGTGCCCGCCGCCGACCTGCGTGACCGCCTGGGGACGCTTCTGGCGCGCTCGACCTCCCGGCTCCTGCGCATCACGGACACGCCCTCGCACCTGCCCGCGACCTCGCCCGACTACTGGGAGGTCGCCGAGACGGTCCTCACTCTGGGCACAGCCGCCCCGGTGCTCCTGGGACTGGAGGCGGCGACGGCGCTGACCCGGGCCGGAGCCGACCTCGGCGCCCCCGCCCAGGCCCTGGCCGACCGGGTGGCGGCGGTGCGCAGCGCCATGGAGCGCAACTTCGCCCCCGCCTGGGGCCGCCACCTGAGGTGCGACGACGTCGACGCCGCCATCGCCCTGGTCCTGCCTCCCTTCACCCGGCCGCTGGCCGGCGCCCGAACGGTGCGGCAGACGGCGGCCGCGCGCATGCGCCGCCCAGCCGGGGGGCTCGCCCCGGGCTCCAGCTGGCGCGACGACGGCGTGTCCTGGACGCCGGAGACCGCCCTCATGGCCTGGTCGGCCCTGTCGCTGGGGATGGAGGAGGAAGGGGCCCGGCTGCTGTCGTGGCTGGAGGCGCACCGCACCGCTGTCGGAGCCCTGCCGGAGAAGGTCCTGGCCGACGGCGCCCCGGCGGGGCCCGCGCCCCTGGCCTGGACCTGCGCGCTCATCCTGCTGGCCACCGCCTCACGGGCCGCAGACCGGCCCTCCTGAGCCGGGGAACCGCCGCGGGGGCGGGACCGCCTGCGGGATCACCCGCGGGCCCGACGAGATTCCCCGCTTCGCCGTCGGAGGATTCAGTGCCGATGAGAACTGAGCTCCTTGCACTCAAGGGCTGAGAGTGCCAGCATTGCGGTTAGCACTCGGGAACCTCGAGTGACAACGCATCCTTGAATGCACCAAGTTCATCCAGGCTGGAACGTGAGGGCCGGCGTCGGGCGTGACGTGAACGCCCGGGACCGATCCGTCCGTCGCGGGCACGAACCGGCCGCCCTACCACGCAGTGGAGGAAACTCAATGTCCAAGATCATCGCCTTCGATGAGGAGGCCCGCCGCGGCATGGAGCGCGGCCTCAACACCCTCGCCGACACCGTCAAGGTCACCCTGGGCCCCAAGGGCCGTAACGTCGTGCTCGACAAGAAGTGGGGCGCCCCCACGATCACCAACGACGGCGTGACCATCGCCAAGGAGATCGAGCTCGAGGAGCCCTACGAGAAGATCGGCGCCGAGCTCGTCAAGGAGGTCGCCAAGAAGACCGACGACGTCGCGGGCGACGGCACCACCACCGCCACCGTCCTGGCTCAGGCCCTGGTGCGTGAGGGCCTGCGCAACGTCGCCGCCGGCGCCAACCCGATCGCCGTTCGCCGTGGTATCGAGAAGGCCGTTGCGGCCGTCGTCGAGCGCCTGCTGGCCGACGCCAAGGAGGTCGAGACTCAGGAGGAGATCGCGGCCACCGCCTCCATCTCCGCCGCCGACGAGCAGATCGGTGCCTTCATCGCCGAGGCCCTGGAGAAGGTCGGCCACGAGGGTGTCGTCACCGTCGAGGAGTCCAACACCTTCGGCCTCGAGCTCGAGGTCACCGAGGGTATGCGCTTCGACAAGGGCTTCATCTCCCCCTACTTCGTCACCGACCCCGACCGCCAGGAGGCCGTCCTGGAGGACGCCTACGTCTTGCTGGTCGAGTCCAAGATCTCCAACGTCAAGGACCTGCTGCCGCTGCTGGAGAAGGTCATGCAGACCGGCAAGCCGCTGGCCATCATCGCCGAGGACGTCGAGGCCGAGGCCCTGGCCACCCTCGTCGTCAACCGCATCCGCGGCACCTTCAAGTCCGTGGCCGTCAAGGCCCCCGGCTTCGGTGACCGCCGCAAGGCGATGCTGCAGGACATGGCCATCCTCACCGGCGGTACGGTCATCTCCGAGACCGTCGGCCTCAAGCTCGAGAACGCCACCCTGGAGGACCTGGGCCAGGCCCGCAAGGTCGTCGTCACCAAGGACGACACCACCCTGGTCGAGGGCGCCGGCGACAAGGAGGCCATTGAGGCCCGCACCGCCCAGATCCGCCTGGAGATCGAGAACTCCGACTCCGACTACGACCGCGAGAAGCTCTCCGAGCGCCTGGCCAAGCTGGCCGGCGGCGTGGCCGTCCTCAAGTCCGGTGCCGCCACCGAGGTGGAGCTCAAGGAGCGCAAGCACCGCATTGAGGACGCCGTGCGCAACGCCAAGGCCGCCGTCGAGGAGGGCATCGTCGCCGGTGGTGGCGTCGCCCTGCTCCAGGCCGCCGAGGTCCTCGACACCCTCAAGCTCGAGGGCGACGAGGCCACCGGCGCCGCGATCGTCAAGGTCGCCGTGGAGGCCCCGCTCAAGCAGATCGCTGCCAACGCCGGCCTCGAGGGCGGCGTGGTCGTGGACCGCGTGCGCAACCTGCCCACCGGTGAGGGCCTCAACGCCGCCACCGGCGAGTACGTCAACCTGCTGGCCGCCGGCATCGCCGACCCGGTCAAGGTGACCCGCTCCGCCCTGCAGAACGCCGGTTCCATCGCCGGTCTGTTCCTGACCACCGAGGCCGTCGTGGCCGACAAGCCCGAGCCCCCGGCCGCCCCGGCCGACGGTGGCGCCGGCGACATGGGTGGCATGTACTGATCGACGTGACTGCCGACGAGCCAGTCATCACCCGGTAGCCCGGCCGCGACGTCGGCCGGCCCCGGAACCGCGGCGGGCCGTCTCTCACGCACGTGAGGGGCGGCCCGCCGCCGGGTCCGTACCTGTCCGTGTTGAGCCGGTCGGCTGGGCCCTGTGCCGGCAGGCGGCGTGGCGCTCACGCTGAGGGCGGGAGGCGGCGCAGTCCTCACCGGTCCGCCGTGGACGGCTCCTACCAGGCGCCCAGGGGAGCCGAGCCCGCGGCCGGTGCAGGAGCTGGCGCTGAGCCGGCGAAACGGCCCTGGTTGGAGGTCTCGGCGTCGTCGTAGCACACGGCGGCGTTGTCCAGGGCCAGGCTGATCTGATCGAGGTTGGACTGCACCTGGAGCTGGGTGAGGTGCCAGTCGGCCGCACAGGCGGCCATGGAGTCCGACGCCGTCCCGGTCCAGCAGGACTGGAGCAGGCCGATGTCTCCCCGCATGCCATCGACCTCGGTTTGGATCGTCGCGATGCGGGTACGGGTCCGGGCGGCGGTGTCGGCCACCGCAGCGGTATCGACGGAGTAGGTGGGCATGAGGGGCGTCCTTTCGTGAGAGGCGGCCCGAGGGCCGTGCGCGGTGTGCTGGTGGTGCACTGGGGTGCGCGCTGTGCCTCTCACGGTAAGGGCCTGACCGACGGTGTACCGGGCGAGGAGTCGGCTCTGTGGAGGGGACCTGCAGATCGTGGCCTGTGGCCCCGCAGACGGCGGGCCGTCCCTGAGGGAAGGGTCGTCCGGGCGCCTCAGAGGTCCCCGGCGCCGTCGTCGATGATCTCCTCGGTGATGGGGGCGATCTCGCCGGTACGGGCCTCGCGCAGCTCCTTGGCCTCCTGGGTCTTGGCCCGCAGCTTCTCGGTGAGCTTGTCCCGCTCGGCTTGGACCCGGGCGCGGCGGTCCTCTGCGTCGTCGGAGCGATTGCGCGAGCACATGAGCAGGTCCAGGTCCGCGATGCACGACTCCATGGAGGCGGTGTGCGTCATCGCCTCCTCGCCGTCCTTGTCCTCACGCCCCTCGCCCCGCTCAGCGGGCGCATCGACGGGGTGACGAGCCGAGGCCACGGCCGGGATCCCGCGGGCTGGGGTATGCGGCGAGGAGGCGCTCGACGGTGAGGCGGATGATGCCGGAGCCGCCGGCGATCCTGAGGGCGCCGTGGAGGTGGGGGAGGCGGCCGCCGTCGCGCCGGTCGCTGACGCAGTGGACCTCAGGGCTCTGAGCGCGGTGGGGTCCAGGCGCAGGGTGTCGCCGTCCTGGGTGGGGCCGGCCAGGTCCTCGGCGGGCAGCGCCTGGAGGCCCAGCGGAGGGGTGCGGGGGTCGTGCTCGGTAGCCTCGCCCGGCTGCCTGCCAGTTCCGGGAGCAGGGTCTGCGGCGGCGGGACTGGCAGATAAGGTCACCGTGGCGATAGGCGCCGCCTGCTGAACGGCCCCGGCCTCCAGGGCCGCCGGGTCGGTCTGAACTCCCTGCTCCTCGGCGAGCTTGGCGAGCTTCTCGTGGAGACGTCGCTGCTCGGCCGCCAGGTTCTCCCGGGCCGGGTGCTCCCAGCGCTCGCCCAGCGGGGAGTGGAAGAGGTGCTCACGGTTCAGGAGCCGGGAGATGATCGTCAGGCGACCGCGCAGGTACTCCTCCATGGGGATGTGGGAGTACTCCTCGCGCAGCAGTCGCACGTACTCGGTATAGGTCTGGGGGTCCACGGCCAGGGTCCCCAGGTCGGCGTCAATGAGGGCCTGAGCGTCGATGTCGTCATCGGCGAGCATGTGCCGCTTGAGGTTGACGATGAGGCTGCACACCCGCTTGACCGTCTCCGCCGGGACACCCAGGTGACGCAGGTCGGCCTCGGCGAAGGCGGCCGAGGCGGTCTCGTCCTCGCCGCCGTTGCCGCGGATGACCTCCTCGACGTCGGAGGAGAAGACGCAGCCGTGGTACCAGCAGGCAACCCGCATGATGTCTGGGTTGTGCGACTCCTCGGCCAGCTCATCGACCCGCGCGAGCATGTCGATGAGGTGGCGAAGGTTGTGGAAGCGACGATCCGGCGTGGACCAGCGCTCAATGAGGAGCTCGCCGGCGGAGCCGATCGCCTCTGGGGGCTGCGTGGCGCCAATCGCCTTCACTGAGCGGGTGAAGGCGGGCAGAAGCCATTGCGGTGCTTCGATGACACCCATGGGTCAGTCTCCGTGTTGGAAATGGAACGCGTGCCATCGTAGGACTGTCCTCACCGTGACGTCGACGTGACACAGTGTCTCGCGTGCCACTCTTGTCGTTATCGCAGGTCGACGGCCCCCTCCAGAGGTGCGGCGGGGCGCTGCCTCCTGGCTTCTGGGAGGCTCGGATGTCCGACGTCTCAGGACGCTGGTGGGTGGCCCAACCAGAGTCGCCTCCCGAGCGCGGGGTGTTGTGGCGTCTCATGACACTGCTGTGATGCGAGCTGACCGAGCCCAAGGGCCGTTGCTCGCTGTGCCGGCGGGGTGGGCTCGGCTGCTCACAGCCGCGGGGATGGCGCCTGGCCTGTACTGCACGAGGGTCGGGAACTACTGGAGGAGGGCCGGGGGTACTCCAGGTAGGTGGGGCCGGCCCCGGGTTGAGAGTACCCCGCACGACCGCCAAGGCCTGCGGAGTCGATCCCGCAAGCAGCCCAGTGTCCACAGCGCTGACATGAGCGATCCCGCCGTCGAAGCGCGCTCGGAGAATCGTTGGAATTCCGCGGTTCGTTTTCGTCTCGCGGCGTCGGAGCAGTGTTGATGTCAGCGCCGTGGACACCGACGCCCGGCCAGACCTCGCCCATCATCCTGCCGTCACCTTCAGGGCAGCCGCCCCGCCCCCGGTTCCGGCCCAGGAGCGCGCCTCAGACGTGAGCAGACGCGGCAGAGGCACGACGGCGGGGCCTACCAGACCGGTGCGGACGGCAGCTCGATGTGGACGGTGGCGCCGCCGCCGGGGGTCTGGAGCATCTGGACCGTGCCCTTGTGGGCGGCCACGATCCCCAGCACGATCGCCAGTCCCAGGCCGGAACCTCCGGTCTCCCGGTTGCGGGAGGTGTCCGAGCGGTAGAAGCGCTGGAAGACCTTCTCGGCCGCCTCCGGTGGCACGCCGTGGCCGTGGTCGCGGACCTCGACGACGACGACCGGCTGCGCCGTCGGGTTGGCACGCGGGGGCGCCATGCCGATGGCGATCTCCACCGGCGTCCCGGAGGGGGTGTGGCGCACCACGTTGCCCAGCAGATTGGTGAGGATCTGGGAGAGGCGGTCGCGGTCACCGATGACCTGGAGCGAGGGGGCCTCCTTGCCGGCGGCCTCGTCGCGGGGGTCGAGGGGGATGAGGCCGCAGTCGCGCTCGGGGGCCAGCACCATCATGTCGCTCAGGGCGCCGGCGGCCAGGTCGGTGAGGTTGACCGGCTCCATCGACATCTCCCGGCCCTCGTCGATCCGGGCCAGCTGGAGGAGATCATCAACGAGGCGCCCCATCCGGTTGGCCTCGGTCTCGATACGCCCCATGACCTCGCCGGTCTTGTTCGCGGGCACCCCGCCCATCCGGTAGAGCTCGCCGTAGCCGCGGATGGCGGCCAGGGGGGTGCGCAGCTCGTGGGAGGCGTCGGAGACGAAGCGCGTCATCCGCTCCTGGGCCACGACCTGGGCGGCGAAGGAGCTCTCATTCTGGGTGAGCATCGTGTTGATCGCCCGCTGCAGCGAGCCCACCTCCGTGGTGCGCGGCTCGGTGACCAGGATGCGGGCGGACAGGTCGCCGTGGGCGATCCGGGCGGCCACACCCTCGATCTGGCGCAGGGAACGGAACGAGCGGTGGACCAGGTAAGTGGCGAAGACGGCGCCCACCGAGATGATCGAGACGTCGGCCAGGGCCACCACGAGGCGGGTGCGCTCAACGGTCTCCATGACGTCGCTCAGTGGGAGGGCCAGGGCCACGGCGCCGGTGTACTCGCCGGTGTTCTGGTCTCGGATGAGCAGGGTGATCATCCGCCACTGGTGGCCGGGCTGATCGGAGTTGACCGTCGTGATCGGGAAGTCGCTCTTGTCCGCGTGGGCCAGGGCGCGTCGGTAGTCCAGGCCCTTGATCTGGGGCCGCCCGTACGTGGCGGCGGTGTCCGGGGAGATCCACTCCCCGTTGCGGCTGGGGTCGAGGTACTCGGCCTTGACGTAGTAGTTCGAGGGGAAGGTGGTGCTGCTGGTCCCTCCCTCGCGGATCTGGGCCAGTCCCTGGCTTCCGATGGCCACCGAGGTGGTGCGCAGCTGGCTGTCGATCTGGCCCATCATGTGGCTGTAGAGCAGCGAGGTCACCACGAAGGAGACGACGATGAGCCCGATGGCGAGCAGGCCGGTGGTCATGAGGGTCAGTCGCGTGCGCAGCGGCATCGCCTGCCAGGGCCGCTGAATCGCGGTGATCGGGTGCCATCGGCCCCGTTTGATCGGGCGGTGCTGCTTACCGGACGACTTGGCCGGGCGCGTGCTCCCCCCACGCGCCGCCGCCATCACTCGGCCTTGGGCTCGCGGAGCATGTAGCCGACTCCGCGACGAGTCTGGATGAGCGGGGTGACGGGCTGGCCATCAGCGCCCTGGATCTGGTCCACCTTGCGGCGCAGGTAGGAGATGTAGGACTCCACGATCGCGGCGTCGCCGTTCCAGTCGTACTCCCAGACGTGGTCGAGGATCTGGGCCTTGGACACGACGCGCCCGGCGTTGAGCATGAGGTAGCGCAGGAGCTTGAACTCGGTGGGTGACAGGTCCACCTCGACCTCGGCGCGGTACACCTCGTGGGCGTCCTCGTCCAGGACCAGGTCGGCCACGCGCACGACGCCGTCGTCCTGACTCTCGACGGCGTGGGTGCGGCGCAGGATCGCGCGGATACGGGCGATGACCTCCTCCAGCCCGAAGGGCTTGGTGACGTAGTCGTCGCCGCCGACAGTCAGGCCCTGGACCTTGTCCGCCATGTCATCGCGGGCGGTCAGGAAGAGGATCGGGGTGGTCACGTCGCGCTCGCGTAGACGCCGTGCCACGGTGAAGCCGTCCATGTCGGGCAGCATGACATCGAGGACCACCAGGTCGGGGGATGTCTTCTCCACCGTCTTCAGTGCGCCGTTGCCGTCGCCCGCGATCGAGACCTCGAAACCTGCGAAGCGCAGGGACGAGGCCAGCAGGTCGCGGATGTTGGGTTCATCGTCGACGACAAGGAGGTGAGCTTCGGTGCGGGACTGCTGGGAACGCTCCATGAGTCTCACCATTCCTTCAGTTTCTGGTTGTTTCCTGAGCGAGTTCCGAATGGTCGCTGTTGATAGGTCAAGTGATTGGTGTGACCTCAAGCCAATCCTAGCCTCAGGGAGTCTTTGAAATCCCACAAAACGGGGAGCTGTGTGGTTGCTGCTTGAACAGAGGCGAGCGCCGACGACTCCTCGGTGAGTCGGGCTGTGACATGAGGCGGGGCGACGACGTCTGTCGCCGCCCCGCCGTCGGGTCAGAGGAAGTCGGGTCAGAGGAATCAGAGGAAGGCGAGAGGGTCGAAGTCCTCCAGCGGGATGATGCACACGCGCGGCAGCGGGATGGTGAAGGCCTTGACGTCACTCTCCAGGTCGTAGACCGTCAGGCCCTCGCCCTCCAGAGCGGCCAGCTGGGCGTTGAGGAACTCACGGAAGCACAGGATCCCCACCTTGGCGCCGGCCTGCAGGAGCCGCTCGATGTAGGGGATGTAGTCGCCGTCGTGGCTGCCCAGCAGGACGTGGGCCTCCTGGCCGGACTCGGCCCGTTCGGCCAGCGCCTCCAGGGTGCGCTGAATACCGATGTCGACGACCTTCTCATCATTGCTTCCGGACCCGGCCAGCGGCACGGGGCGGTAGTCCATGGCCAGCAGGGCCTGGATGAAGCTCATGGGCATATGGCCGCTGGTGGCGTTGAGGAAGAACAGGGCACGGGCCTCGTTCCCCTCATCCTCGGCGGCGTCGGCGGAGGACAGTTCATCGCAGTATGCGAGGACCCGGTCCCAACGGGGCCGCTCCTCAGGTTCGGGACGCCGCCCCAGCACGCTCATGCCGAGAGTGGCGTCAATGTTCTCGCCATCGACGAGAAGATAAGTCGGTACGCTCATGAGGCTCATGTTACCGGTCACGGCGTCCAGCAGCTGCCGGCGACGCTCGAAGACACCGCACTGATACCGGCCTTCTCTTGCTGACGACGTCGCTGGGTGCGGTCTGCGCGGTCGGGGGCAATGCCCACCCGGTGGGGACATTCGACGCCGTCGGGCGCGGAATTCCTGTCCCCGGAAGGCGTGAGATGTCCCCGGCTGGAGTGGAATGTCCCCGGGCTCGTGGAATGTCCCCGGCTGGGTCCGCGTGGGTGGGTGTCGAGGATCACGAGGCCGCCCGGCACTCATCGGGATGATGAGCACCGGGCGGCTTGCGGGGCTGAGGCGCCTGCGCGACGCGGTGAGGTCAGGTCAGGTCAGGCCAGGCCAGGCCAGATTAGTAGGAGGACTTCTCCTCGCCGGCCGGCTGACCCTGGTTCTTCAGGGCCGCGAAGGCGGCGTTGATCGCGTCGTCGTCGCCGTCGGTGATCTGGGCGGGGGCCTGCTGCTGGGCGCCCGGAAGGGCCGGGTTCTGCCCGGACTTCAGGGCCGCCAGGCGGGCCTCGGCCTCCAGGCTGGCCCCGGAGGCCTCGAGCTCGGCGAACTGGGACTCCAGGGAGGAGCCGGCCAGCTCCATCTGCCCGGCGGCCTGGGCCTCGACCCGACGCACCTGGTCCTCGTAGCGGGACAGCTCGCTGGTGGGGTCCAGGACGTTGATGGAGCGGATGGCGCCCTGCACCTTGACCTGGGCCTCGGCGGTCTTCTGACGGGCGATGAGCTGGTCGCGCTTGGAGCGCAGCTCGCCGAGCTTGACCTCCATCTGCTGCAGGCCGGTCTTGAGCTGCTCGACGACCTGGCGCTGGGAGGCGATCATCGGCTCGGCGGCCTTGGCCTCGTTCTCCGCCGTGATCTGCTTGGTCAGCGCGATCTTGGCCAGCGAGTCCCACTTGTCCGCGCCGGCCGTGTCGCCGCCGGAGCGCAGCTGGTCGGCCTTGCGGGAGGCGGCCAGGGCCTTGTTGCCCCAGTCCTTGGCCTCGGCGACGTCGGCATCGTGGTCCTTCTCCGCCAGGCGCAGGTTGCCGATCGTCTGGGCGAC
Source organism: Actinomyces sp. HMSC075C01 (assembly GCF_001812965.1). Classification (NCBI taxonomy): domain Bacteria; kingdom Bacillati; phylum Actinomycetota; class Actinomycetes; order Actinomycetales; family Actinomycetaceae; genus Actinomyces; species Actinomyces sp. HMSC075C01. Next base: position 6,337 of record NZ_KV810930.1, on the reverse strand, counting down.
GGCGTCACGGGCCTCGGCAATGGACGCCGTGTAGTCCCGTACCAGCTGGTTGAGCATCTTCTCCGGGTCCTCGGCGCGGTCCAGGAGCGCGTTGATGTTGGCGCGGGTGAGCTGGGCGATGCGCCCCAGGATCGACTGCTTCTCAGCCATGGTTGTTCGTCCTTCCGTCGAGCTGCGACGTCGGTGTGAGCAGATTGTGGGCAGGTATGGACCTGGCGCCCGTCGGGCGGTTGCCTGGCGGATCAGGGGTCATGATCGCAGGTCGCGGCGCCCGGAGTCACGCGGGCGGGGGCCGCATCGCTCAGGGCATGACTGGAGGGCGAGGAGGGCCGGCCGCCGGGAGGATGCGGCTCAGAAGTCGCCGCCCCCGTCGAAGAAACCGCCGCCTCCACCCGAGAAGTCGCCGCCCCCGTCGAAGAAGCCGCCGCCTCCACCCGAGAAGTCGCCGCCCCCGTCGAAGAAACCGCCGCCTCCACCCCAGTCGCTGTCGTGGTGGTGGGAGCCCCAGCCACCGTAGTTGTGGCCGCCGCCCAGCAGCAGGCCACCCAGCAAGAGCGAGCCCAGGTCGAGCCCGCCGCCCGAGCGGCCGTAACCGCGGGAGTAGGAGTAGCTCTCACCAGAGTGCGGGCTCCACGAGCTCGACGACCCGCGCACATCGGCCTCGGCCAGGGCCTGGGCCTGGGCCACGAGGGGCTCGGCCGCCGCGACTTCGGCCAGGGCCGCCACCGGGTCAGTGGTCTGGACGGTGGTGGCGGCCGTGGCGTGACGGGCGGCCTCACTGAGCGCCGTGCGCGCCGAGGGACCCACCGCCCCGCGATAGGTGGTGATGTAGGAGGTCACGGACTCCACCTGGGAGTTGAGGCGGGCCAGGCGCGAGCCCAGGGAGGCCCGGGCGCGCGAGTCGTTCTCCTCGCGCTCGCGGGCCGGGGCCAGGGCGGCGTCGATGGCGGCCTCGGCCCGGGCCAGGTGGTCCAGGGCGGCCAGGGGGTCGCCGCTCGGGTTGGCGCCACTGGCCTGACGGCCCTCGGCGACGGCGGCCTCGGCGTCGGCCACGAGCGGGGCCAGGGTCGCCGCCGGCACCGCACCCTCCAGGCGCTGGGCGTCCACCAGGTCCGAGGAGATCGAGGCGATGGCCGCCTCCAGGTCCTTCGCCGCGCTCTGGAGGCGCTCGCGGGCCCCGGTGACCTGGGCGGCCAGCTGGCCGGCCTGGGCGATGGAGCCCTGGGCGATGCGCACCTGCTCGACGGCCGTCGCCTCCTGGGAGGCCTCGACGCTGGCGCGGGCCTGGTCCAGGGCGGTGCGCCCGGCGGCCAGCAGGCGGCGGGCCTGCTCTGGGGCCTGGGCCACGCTGGTCAGGGAGGAGGCAGGGTAGGCGGCACTGAGCGTCACCAGGATCGTCTCAGCCATGACGATGGCCTGCTCGGTCTCGTCGGCCCGCTGGGCGGTCTCGGCGATCGACGTCGGCAGGTTCGCCTCGATGCCGCGCCGCTTGTTGAAGGCCTCCTCCTGGGCGCGGATCTCGCCGACCGCCTCCGAGCAGCGCTGGAGGATCTCGGTGTACATCTGGCGCTGCTGCGGCTCGGTCTCGGGGATGTCGTCGTCGAGGATCTTGCGCAACTCGAAGCACCTTGACAGGTGCTTGCGGGCGCTGTCCAGGGCGGCGGTGAAGGAGTCCGTGGCGGACAGGCCGAACTGCGCCTGCGCGTAGGACAGCTCCTCGGCGGCAGCGCGCACCGTGTCGTCGGCCTGGACCAGGGCGCTGCCGGCCTGCGTGCGCAGCTGCTCCACCGTCATCGCCGCGAAGCCCGCGGGCTGGTTCCCGGGTGCGCCGCCCTGATTCCTGCGCTTGCCGAACAGCATGTCGTTGTTCTCCTTGTTCTTCCTGCGCTTGTACACCGTCCAGGCGGCGGCCCCGCCGGCCGCGACCGCGCCCCCGCCCAGCAGGAGCGGAAGTGCCGAGGAGCCCGAGCCGCTGGAGCTGCCGGAGCCCGATGAGCCGGACATGTTGCCCGGGATGGCGGCCACGGCGTCGTCGTAGCTGCCTGCGCTGAGCTGCTTCTTGACGGCTGAGTCGATGCGCTTGTAGTCGGACTTGGAGAACTTCGAGGAGTTGTCGTGCGCCTGCAGTTTGTAGCTCTTCGAGGCCGAGCCGTCGGAGGGGATGTTGATGACCAGGAGCATGTCGTCGCGCCCCAGCTTCGTGTCCTTGAAGGCCTGCGCGGCGATGGCGGAGGCCTTCTGACTGGAGTCGGAGACGGTCAGCACCCACAGGCCGACGCCGTACTTGGAGGACATGGTGTCCACGGCCTGCTGGGCCTTGGAGGCATCCAGGATCCCGAGCTCATCGGTGACGTGCTTGGTCAGGGTGGTCGACGCCGCCGGAAGGGCCCGGGGCGCGCCCGCCGAGCCGGCCGAGGCCTGCGCGGAGGAAGTGAGGGCAAGGGGTGCGGAGCCGGCCGTCGTCGGAGCCGCTGTGGCGCCGGTCGAGAGCCCCAGGAGCCCCAGGGCGGCCGCCGTCGCGACGCCGGAGAGGGCCATCTGGTGCCAAGGACGGGGGAGTGGGGGCTGCTGGTTCTTCATCGGGGCCATCGTCCCCGCCGAGTAAGGGTGTGAGCAAGTCGGTTCACCTCAGGCGGCGCGTGTTCGTGGAGAGATCTGTGCTGCTCGCACTGACGATGCCTGTGCTGCCGATGGCAGGTGAAGGGTGTTTGTGCGGCACCCGTCGACGTGTGCTGGTCGTATGACGTCCTACGACGCCGCCCGAAAGAAATGTGGTGACGGTGCTTGTCATCGAATCGTGACCAAGCGTAGTGTGCTCGTGCATCTCAACAGTGACGATTACTGGAAGGTTCTTAGATGTCGGGCCAATTGAAGTGGGATCACAGCCAGGCTGCGTCTGCTGTGTCGAGTCTGGGTGCGGCCAAGAGCGACATCAGTGGTGACTCGGTGAAGTCGCCGACGGGGTGTGGCTGGTCGGCGTCTTCGGCCTCAAAAGTGGTGTCGAACCTCCAGTCCCGATTGTCCAGCATTCAATCAAACATTCCGACGATATCCACGAACCTGTCGACAGCCGACAAGAATATGGGGGAGGTTGATGCGCAGAGCGCCAGCACTGTGCCGTCATCGTCGACGGTGCCTCCCTCTCACATGACGAGCTCTGGACCTCTGGTGCCCAAGAGCCCATCTTCCGGTTCGGCTCCAGGGCCTGGTGCCGGAGGGGTGAAGCCTCAGTTCTCGGTTCCGCAGTCGGGATCGTCAAGCTCAGGGGGGTCGGGCCATGCTACCGCAACACGTCCGAACTACCCGACAACGGGTTCAGATCCGCTCCGAAACTGACTAGGTAACCAGCAATATCGCGTTTAAAGGAGAGTAAGTATGGCGATTGACACTCATCTGGATGCGACACCGTCGGAGATCACGAGTTCGGCGACCGCGATCGGGAATATTGAAACGCATGTCGACAGCGCTGAGGATGACCTGATCAGCGCCCGCAAGAATGTTGCCGAGTTGGACGGCGACACGGCACTTAACGCCTCGAACACGATCAGCACGGAAGTCAATAACTGCGAGGACCTGGTCTCGGATCTGAAGAGTTACAAGAACGCACTGACCAACTTCGCAACTGCAATGGGGAAGGTGAAGACGGATCTCGAGGGAATTCGCAGCAGGGCGACCAATGGTGGGCTGACGGTCAATGGGGAGCGCATCGAACAGCCAACCGATTCCTTCCCCATGGGGGCCGACCCGAATAATTCCGCGGAAGTACGAGCTTTCAGTGAGGAGCAGGAGAAGCTCACCCTCTACAAGACCCTGGACACCGATACGAGTCATATTCGTGATCGTGAGACCGAGGCTCGTCAGACCTTCGCCGACGCATGCACCAGGATCACTGACGGGCATCCTGTCACTCAGACGGTGGCGAGCACGGTTGGTGGTATCTTCGCCCCCGACACCAAGAAAGGTGGCTGGCAGGCAGCAGCGAGAGTCGGTACGTGGGCCATCAGCAGGACTAGGGATGCAGTCAGTCTGGTTGAGGCAAGAGGTCTGCGTGCGAGCGGCGCAACCGTGACCCGCAAAGTGGTTGTGGGGCACAAAGACAATGTGCTCACACATGACATCGATAAGGGAGACCTCTCGCGCAAGGTGAAAATGAAGCGTGAATTCACCACTGAAGCCGGAGGTAAGGGGACAAAGCAGTGGCGGTATGCCTTTAAAGACCGCAAGCTCTCGAACTGGTCGGTGCCGAAGGGCGCGGAGGGTACGAAGGCGGCGAAGGCCGTCGATATGGCGCGCAAGGTGGGCTCCAGCAAGGCCTTGAAGTATGCCGGCAGAGCAGGTACTGCGGTGAGCTTCGGAGTAGACGCCTACCAGCAGTGGGAGAAGGACTCCCACAATCCGTCCATTGGCACGGGAGAAAAGGTCGCCCGCGCCGCGACGGCGGGGGCCGGTTCGGCTGCTGGTGGCTGGGCTGGGGCTCAGGCTGGTGCGGCTGTTGGAGCCTGTGTCGGTGGTCCGGTGGGCGCCGTGGTTGGCGGCGCGGTTGGCGCTGCCATTGGGTCTGGCGCTGGAAAATGGCTGGCCGATAAAGCGAATGAGGGTATTCATGGGTGGTGGCACTGATGGTGTTGTTTGTTGGGTGAACCGCCGTGTTTGAAGACATTGTAATGGGAATTACCTGCATTTTACTAGGTGGATTTACATTCTCGTTCTGGTGGTTTGCGATGTTCTCTGACAGTGACTGGGGGGAGGCTGCTCGTGAGATGCTAGATGGGGGGTTCAGTCTAGGTCGCAATACCATTGCAGTGATCGAGCCTGCGGTGGGATTGTGCTTCCTGTTTGGTGGGCTATTGGGGCTGGCTGATCCTGTTGGGGTTGACGAGAATAGTCCTGTAAGATCGTTTCTTACTATTTTCGTATTGGCGATGTTGGTGGTGGCGGTGTTGGGTTTGGTTCCGGTGCGGTTGCCGGGGTGGATGTATCCGGAGTGGCATGAGGAGCGGCGTTGGCGTCGTCGGGAGCAGGCTGAGTGGGAGGCGAAGTACGGCTCCGACGACGAGGGCGACGGTGAGACTGACTGGTGACCGCGGCCCTATCGTGTTGCCCGGCCAGTGACGGCATGAGCGGTCTCGGCTGCTGGTGGCTGGGCTGGGGCTCAGGCCGGGGCGGCTGTTGGGGCCTGTGTCGGTGGTCCGGTGGGTGCCGTGGTCGGCGGCGCGGTTGGTGCTGCCATTGGATCTGGTCTTGGCAAAAAGGCGGCTGACGGTTTGAATAGTATTACCCATGGGTGGTGGCATTGAGTGTTGTTCAAACGTTCGAGGTGATCGGATGTGAGTGAGCAGATTCTGTCGGGCATTGGTTGTATTCTATTGGGAGCATTTCCACTTGTTGCCTGGTGGTATGCGATGTTCTCCGACAGTGACTGGGGGGAGGCTGCTCGTGAGATGCTGGACGATGTCTTCAATCTAGGTCGCAACACCATTGCGGTGATCGAGCCTGCAGTGGGAAGTCTTCTGGTATTTGGAGGAATGCTGCTGTTGGCTCAGGCGGCTGGCCTTGAGAGCGAAGACCCTGTCGTCTTGGTCTTTGGTGTGCCTGCGCTGGTGTCGTTGGTGGTGGCGGTGTTGGGTTTGATTCCGGTGCGGTTGCCGGGGTGGATGTATCCGGAGTGGCATGAGGAGCGGCGTTGGCGTCGTCGGGAGCAGGCTGAGTGGGAGGCGAAGTATGGCTCCGACGACGAGGGTGACGGTGAGACCAACAGGTGACCGCGGCCCTATCGTGTTGCCCGGCCAGCGACGGTATGAACGGTCTCGGCCGCCGGTGGCTGGGCCGGGGCTCAGGCTGGGGTGGCTGTTGGAGCCTGTGTGGGTGGTCCGGTGGGCGCCGTGGTCGGCGGCGCGGTGGGTGCTGCCATTGGGTCTGGTGCTGGAAAAGGAATTGCTGATCTCGCAAACAAGGGAATTCATAAGTTATTTCATTGAGATTTGTTGCCATAAGTTCAAGGTATTTCAATGACGGCATTCTATGCATTTGCTGGAATTGTTATAGGAATGTTTGCAGTTGTTGCTTGGTGGTTTGCGATGTTTTCCGACAGTGACTGGGGAGAGGCTGCTCGTGAAATGCTGGACGGGGGGTTCAATTTAGGTCGCAACACGATTGCGGTCATTGAGCCTGCCGTAGGAGGTCTTATGCTATTTGGGAGTTGTGGGGTGATGGTGGACGAGGTGGGTTTAGATGGCACGGGAGTTTGGTGGTTCTTTGTGCTTGCCATGCTGACCTGTTTGGTGGTTGCGGTGTTGGGTTTGATTCCGGTGCGGTTGCCGGGGTGGATGTATCCGGA
>NZ_KV810929.1:0-245 GCF_001812965.1 Actinomyces sp. HMSC075C01 | reverse complement strand
AAAACACCCAAAAAGGGCGCAATCTTTCCCACACCCACCATGCAGCAGGCACAGAATATCCCGTATTAGCCACACTTTCATGCGGTTATCCAGAAGAAGGGGGCAGGTTACTCACGTGTTACTCACCCGTTCGCCACTCATCCAGGACCCACAAAAGCAGGCCCCTTCACCGTTCGACTTGCATGTGTTAAGCACGCCGCCAGCGTTCGTCCTGAGCCAGGATCAAACTCTCCAAACAAAACCAA